>WTHD01000201.1 GCA_011523265.1 Candidatus Binatota bacterium | reverse complement strand
GCGTGACCCACACGCTGACCAACGTCGGCGACACACGCTACAGCCAGATTTCCATCGAGTTAAAAGAGTAGCTACCGAGAGTCTGGTGGAGTAGGAGAGCGGGAGCAGCCTGGCCCTTCCTCCCGTGAGGGGAAGGGCCAGATTCGGTACCGTGCGCCTATCCTCCAAAATAGTTTTTGGGATTTTCGACCGTCATGGTATGGATGGTGCCCTCACTCACCCCCGCTCTGCTCAGTTGCGGAATGATATTTTTCAGGATGTGCGAATAGTTCCAGTTCGGACAGGCCTCAATGAACTGTTCCCACGCCTTACTCGGGCGGCCCATCATGCAGTGCACGGCGTCGTGCGACAGCATAATCCGGTCATACCCGACAGCCAGGAGACCGATGAGGGAGGCCAGGCGCATTTTATCGGAGGCAATGGTTTCGACTCCAAAGCGGTCGAAACCCATCCAGGCGCCTCGCTCAAGCACGTCAAAGTAGTAGCGCATATCACCCACACCACACGCGTGGCCGATCATCACCCGGTTAAAATCAACCCCTTCATCTTCAAAAACGTCCAGGGTTTCCCGCCCGAACGGCCCCAACTCATCGTTGTGGCACAGAATGGACATACCCGTGGCCTTATGCGTCCGCGCGGCGGCCCGTAAACACGTCTCTTCGTGTTTCCCGATACTCGTCGCCGTCTCGGTCATGCCCGGAATACCACCAGTTGCGGTTTTAATGATACCGGCCTTGATCCCGGTATTCCCGATTCCCTCAGTGATCTCACGCACATAGACCTCGGCGATATCGTCCGCCCCCAGACTCCGAAAGTGTGGCGGGATGCCCAAGGCTTCGTTGTACAAGCCGGTGGCAATGATGACGTTCAGACCAGACCGCTCGGCGCATTCGGCGGCGAACTCCGGGTCGCGGCCTAATTCCATGGGGCAGGGATCAACAAACGAGGTCACGCCCAGCTCTTTGATCTCTTTGAGCTTTTCCACTGCACTATCGACCTCTTTCTTACGATCAAAACTGGTATTGTCCCATTCATAGCCGGGGAAGCCGGCCGTCAGATGCTCATGGACGAGCGTGAACCCCAACTGGTCCGAGGTGGTGTCGCCAAGAACGGTTTGTACCTTTGCCATCACATTCCCTCCTGTATGATGTTGATCGTTTCTCCCTATCCCAGCCAAAAAAGGATGTATAGGCGCGTCGATTAGGCCGCGGCCGGCTGCCAGGTCTGGCGCATGATCTGCAAGGCATTATCTATGTCCGCTTGTGATATGCCGTAGTGCGTCACCGCGCGGAAGCGTTCGCCACCGATATCGCCGATTTTAACGCCGGCCTGTCCGAGCACCTCGGCAAAAGAACCGCCGTTGATGTGGGGTGTCGGCACGGAAAAGATCACGAGATTGGTCTGGACCGTCTCCAGATCAATATGCACACCGGGTAGTTCAGCCAGGCCCTCAGCCAGCCGCCGGGCAGTCTGGTGATCTTCGACCAGACGTTCGACCATCTGGTTCAAGGCCACGATTCCCGCCGCGGCAATGATACCCGCCTGGCGCATCCCGCCGCCGACCATTTTCCGATAACGCCGCGCCCGCCGGATAAACTCTGGACTCCCGCACACGAGAGAGCCGACCGGAGCGGACAGTCCTTTGGACAGGCAAAATTGGACCGAATCGACAGACTGGGTCAAGGCAGGCACCTCACAGCCCAAAGCCACTGCGGCATTAAAAATACGCGAGCCGTCAAGATGTACCGGCACGCCGGCCGTATCGGCCAGGCGACGGACAGAGCGCAGATACTCGACCGGCAGGACCGTCCCCCCGCAACGATTATGCGTATTCTCCAAACAGATCAGACCCGGCGGGGCGTAGTGCTCATCAGCGGGATATATAGCCCGTTTGATATCCGGCAGGGTGAGTTCTCCAAAACGGCCCGTGGGTATGGTGTGAAAGGCCAGCCCGCCCAGAGCCGACGCTCCCCCGGCTTCATATTTGAAAATATGGCACTGGTCGCCAAGAATGACATCCTGTCCCCGGGTGCAGTGGCTCAGCAGGGAGACCAGATTTCCCATGGTTCCACTGGTCACCAGCACAGCGGCCTCTTTACCTGTCTTTTCCGCGGCAAGCTCTTCCAGCCGATTGACCGTCGGGTCTTCGCCCATGACATCATCACCCAGCTCGGCACGCGCAATGGCGTCGCGCATGGCTTGGCTTGGCAAGGTTACCGTATCGCTCCGAAGATCAATCATCGTATATTCCTCACGTCCTCGGTCCACATTCGTTTATCGTCTGCGTAACCATTCGGTCTCGCGGCGCTCGCGCTTGGTCGGACGCCCGCTGCCCCGTGACCGAAAAGACGACCGGGCAAAGAAATCAAAGTCCGCGTCTTGCGGCGGCGAGTGGTCTTCATACAGTAAACGGGCTACAGTTGCCGGGCCTCGCTTATCAGAGACCGCCAGCACCTTGAGCTTCTTGAGTCCATGCGGATGGGGGAACTCAAGCGTATCATCCACCCGCACCAGCTTATGCGGTTTTGCCGTATGCCCGTTGACCTCAACCTTCCCGCCCTCACAGGCTTCGGCCGCCAGCGAGCGACTCTTATAAAACCGTGCGGCCCACAGCCAGCGGTCGGCCCGCACTGCCGGTGCGTTCGTATCGGGTACCGAGTCGGTCGATTTTTTTGCTCTTCGACTCATGGGAGGAATGCCGTCGCCCTACCCGCCAAACGCATCCAGGACCGCGTTGACACCCCGCTCATAATCGCCGTCAATCGCGGTCGGATACAGTATCACATACGACGCTCCGGCCCGCTCAAACTCGTCAAGCTTTTTCTGGCACTCCTGCCGGGTACCCAGAGCGGCGACCTGTTCCGCCATTTCTTCGGACACGGCTTCAGCGGCCGCGGCCATGTCGTTCTTTTGGGCCGCCGCCATAATACCGGCAGCTTCTTTCTCAAAGCCCTGTCGGACAAAGAGCCGGTTGTAGTACGGCATGCGTCCATAAAAAGACAAAGTTTGCCGCACGGAGCGGAGCGCAACCGCTTTATCTTCGCACACGCAGCAGTGCATAATGAGCCCGATTTGGACATCCGCAGGCGAACGCCCAGCCTCTTGCGCGCCGGTCGCAATCCCCTCCACCACTTCGTGCAGCCCGTGCGGCGCGTAATTCAACGGCAGGCTGCCATCGGCCAGTTCGCCGGTCAGGTGAATGCTCTTGGGCGAAATACCGGCCAGATAAATGGGAATCTCGTTATCGGCTTTCATCGATGGCAGCCCAAGCGCCGCCGCGGCCTCATCTTTCCCATCAAAAATGTTCCGCACCGCCTGCACATATTCCCGCAGGGCGGTCAGGGGTTTAGCCATATCTATACCGAACATGCTGTTTAACGGGACGTGACTGGTGCCCAGGCCGAGCAAGAGACGTCCCGGAGCCAGACGATCTATGGTCATGGCGTGCAGGGCCGCAATGAGCGGGTTGCGCAGATAGAGATTGGTAATGCCCGTGCCGACCTGGATATTCGAGGTCACGGACGCCAGGTGCTGGGCGAGCGCCAAAGAGTCGGTAAACGATTCCGTCACCAGGAAATTGCGCAGGCCACGCTCCTCTGCCTTTTTGACATAGGCGGTGTACTGCTCCAAAGAACCTGGAGCCATATTGCTCATTATCAACATACCGGGAGTTGCCATACCGAATCCTCCTGAGGTGAGATCAACCCTTCAAATCACAAGCGGTCGGGAGCCGCAATGGAATACGACTATTCGTCAGAAAGGAGAGGTGGGGCGTTTTGCGCCAGCCCACCGAACTCTTCTTTGACCGCAACCCCACTCAGTTGCGCTCGTCGCATGAGTTCGGCCAGACGCAGGATACGGCCGGCGGCTTCCTCAACCGCCACACCGCGGGCATGAATGTTTGAGATCAGATTTCGTTCGGCGTCAGTATGGCCGCTCCGGGGACGATAGGCCATATACGCCGAGAGGCTCTCTGCGGTCATCAGCCCCGGCCGTTCTCCAATGAGAAGCACCAGGACGGTCGGAGCAAGCAACTCGCCAATATCGTTCAACACCCCGACACGGCAATAGCGGACGGCAAAAGGCCGACCAAAGCGCCAGCCCCGTTTTTCCGCACCGGCATGGAGCAATGGCAACAGGTGGGGAACCTGTCTGACAACGGCAGCGACCGAGAGCCCGTCACCGATAACAACCTGGAGATCGGCCCCAACAGCGCAACGATCCATGATCTCCGCCTGGTCGTGCTCACTGAGTCGGCGACCCAGGTCGGGTCGCATCAGATATTCGGCTTTATTCCGCGCTTGGCTGGAGACGGTAAACATGTCCCAGGCTTGTAGAAAGTCCGGCCCAAGACCCCGTTCCCAATCGATATCGGTCTGCACCGCGTCCCTGGCTGAGGCATGGTCCGAACGCAGGCTGAGCTGCGTTTGCGTCCGATAAGCCGACCCGGACCGACCGGCAAATATCCGAGCTGGAGTCCGCGTCCGGATGGCAGTCAACGGGTCGTGAGTGTCCGATGTCGCAGGTGCCTTGACCATACTCACGGCTACGCAATCAGCTTGACCGTTTCTTCGAGGCGTTGTCCAGCAAGACTCTCCGATGCCACGAGGTTTCCATTCCCAAAGATGTCCATCCGCTCCAACCAGGCTAAAAATTCCGGGGCTGGCTGTAAGCCAAAGAGC
>WTHD01000081.1 GCA_011523265.1 Candidatus Binatota bacterium | reverse complement strand
GCATGAGGTGGATCAGGCTGCCGACCCAGACCTCACCACCGTAATTACGAACAAAGTCACCGAACAGAGTAAAGAGGAGAGAACGTGGACGCATATCTCACCAAATCATATGCGAAGCAATAACATTTTGCTTGACCAAACATAACAAATTATATAGTATACGCTTTATAAATGATATATTAAGAAACCGGAGGGAACAATGGTTCGCATCCTATTGGAAAAGGCTCCGCCTGTTGCTCGTGTCATTTTTAACCGACCCGAGGTTGTGAATGCGACGGATGGGCGCTTTGTGAAAGAGCTTCATGCCATAGGCCAGGCTCTGGCCGAGGACAAAGATCTTCGTGCGATTATAGTCACCGGAGCCGGACGAGGGTTTTGTTCGGGCATTGATCTCAAGGCCGTGTCCCAGGATGAGATTCAGATGCCCTGGTTTCGAGAGTGGGAAGAAACCCTGCGCCTGTTTGAGACCATGTACGATAAGGTCGTAATCTGCGGTATTCACGGTGCCTGCATCGGTGGAGGGCTTCAGTTCTCCTTAACCTGCGATATGCGGATTGCCGCGGATAATGCCTTTTTCAGCCTCACCGCGGTACGGCATAGCATCATTCCCGGTCTTGGGACGTTCCGTCTGCCCCGTGTCGTTGGGATGGGCCGTGGTCGGTTGCTTGCCTTGGCGACCTCGCAGATCAAAGCCAGACAAGCGCTGGAATGGGGACTCGTAGAGCAGGTTGTCAAAGCCCAAGACCTGGAAAAAACACTGAATAGCGCTGCGGACATGTTTCTCCAAACCGCTCCTACCGCCTTTCGGGAATCGAAAAAACTGCTGGTCCAGAGTTATGATCTTTCGTATGAACAGTTTCTGTCCGCCTATCTTGAAGGACAGCAAGCCTGTCTCGCCTCTTCCGACCACACGGTGGCAAGCACGGCCTATCTGTCCAAGACGCCCGCGCAGTACCAGACGCCGAAAAAACAATCCTCCGACCCAAGTCGCCCAATACGCAAAACCCGGCTGGTGGCATAGACGCTGCAATGCCGTTAGAGTGGCAGACCGAGACCAAAGGCGAGACGTCCCATGAGTACGGCCATACGCGCTGATGAACAGGCACGGCGACCTGAGGTGCAAACCGAGTCAGCCTCATCACCTTCAAGCAGAATCGAATTTGTGACCCAGCCCGAACACTACCGGCACTGGAAACTGTCGATTGACGGCCGAGTCGCCAGGCTCGCAATGGATGTGCGGGAAGATGCGCCCTTGGTTCCGGGCTATGAGCTCAAACTCAATTCGTACGACCTGGGCGTGGACATCGAACTCTACGATGCGGTTCAGCGTCTCCGCTTCGAACACCCCGAAGTCGCCGCAGTGGTGCTCTGTTCGGCCAAGCCGCAGGTTTTTTGTGCCGGGGCAAATATTCGCATGCTGGCCCAGTCTTCACACGCGCATAAGGTCAACTTCTGCAAGTTTACGAACGAGACGCGCAACAGCATCGAGGATGCCAGCGCCCACTCCGGGCAAACCTATGTCTGCGCCGTGAATGGGGCGGCCTCAGGTGGTGGTTATGAACTGGCCCTGGCGTGTGAGCATATTCTTCTCATTGACGACGGCTCAAGCGCGGTGTCCCTGCCCGAGTTGCCGCTGCTTGCGGTCTTGCCCGGAACCGGCGGCCTGACGCGGCTCGTCGACAAGCGGCACGTGCGGCGCGATCGGGCCGATTTCTTCTGCACAACGTCTGAGGGCCTGCGTGGGAAACGGGCCTGTGAGTGGAATCTGGTTGACGAAATCGTCCCGCGCTCGCGTTTTGCGGAAACGGTTCAGGCTCGCGCGTTGGCTTTTGCCGCCCAATCGGACCGCCCCGCGGATGCGGGCGGCATTGCCCTGACTCCCCTGGCTCGATCCATTGCAGACACGACCATGACCTACGAGCATATCTCAATCGAGCTGGACCGCGCGCTGCGGACCGCTTCATTCACGCTCCACGCGCCGAGCGGAGACCTGCCGCGCACAGTGGAAGCCGTTCATGCTGCCGGTGCGCGCTTCTGGCCCCTGGCGCTGGCGCGTGAGTTGGACGATGCTATTCTGCACTTGCGGCTGAATGAAGAGAATATCGGGACCTGGGTGTTTCGCACCAGCGGCGAGGCCGCGCTGGTCGAAGACGTTGATAGCCTCCTGTCCGAGCACGCCGATGACTGGCTGATCCGCGAGATTATCTTATATCTCAAACGTACCTTCCAGCGTCTGGACGTGAGCGCGCGGAGCCTGATCGCCCTGATTGAGCCGGGCAGTTGTTTCACCGGTACTTTACTCGAACTCGTGCTGGCCGCCGACCGGTCGTATATGCTGGACGGCAGATTCGAGGGGAGCGAGCTGCCTGCGGCCACGCTCCGTTTAACGCCCATGAACTTTGGTCCCCTGCCCAGGCATAATGCTAGCACTCGTCTGAGCGGTCGTTTCCCGGCGCAACCGGACCATATTGCGGAATTGCAGTCGTATATGGGCTGGGATATCGACGCGGAGAGGGCTGACGAACTTGGGCTGGTCACCTTTATCCCGGATGATATCGACTGGGAAGACGAAGTCAGACTGACCCTGGAAGAACGGGCCAGTTTCTCGCCCGATGCCCTCACCGGTATGGAGGCCAGCCTGCGCTTTGCCGGTCAGGAAACCCTCCAGACCAAGATATTCGGGCGTCTGAGCGCCTGGCAAAACTGGATCTTTCAGCGACCGAATGCCGTTGGCGAAGACGGGGCGTTGACCCTGTACGGCACGGGGAAGCAGAGCCGTTTTCGGAAACAGAGGGTGTAGACATGGCGATTGATTATACGGAGCGCATTCCGAACAATGTTGCCCTAGCCGAGAACCGCCGACTCCAACGCGCCCTAGAGTCGTGGCAACCGAATTATCTACGCTGGTGGGATAGCTGTGGTCCGGAAGGGACGCAGGCGTATGACGTCTACCTGCGCACGGCTATCAGTGTCGAGTCCGACGGCTGGGCCCATTTTGACTATGTGAAAATGCCTGACTACCGGTGGGGCATTTTCCTGGCCAAGCCGCAGGAGGAGCGCCGTATCGCCTTTGGAGATCACCTGGGCGAACCGGTCTGGCAGGAAGTCCCGGGAGAATATCGCAGCCTCTTACGTCGCTTGGTCGTGACCCAGGGGGATACCGAGCCGGCCTCCGTCGAACAGCAGCGCCATCTGGGCCACACCTGCCCCTCGCTGTACGACCTGCGCAACCTGTTTCAGATCAATGTTGAAGAGGGTCGTCATCTGTGGGCCATGGTTTATATCCTGCACGCCTATTTTGGCCGCGACGGTCGGGAAGAAGCCGAGATGATGCTGGAACGCCATTCCGGTGATGCGGACAAACCGCGTATCCTGGGCGCGTTTAACGAACAGACACCGCACTGGCTGTCCTATTTCATGTTTACCTTTTTCACCGATCGTGACGGAAAATATCAGCTCGCCTCGTTGGCCGAATCCAGCTTCGACCCGTTGGCCCGGACCTGCCAGTTCATGCTGACGGAGGAGGCGCATCACATGTTTGTGGGTGAGACCGGGGTGATGCGGATTATCCAACGCACGTGTGAGGTCATGAACGAACTCAAAACCGACGACCCCGAGCGCATCCGTACGGCCGGGGCTATCGACCTGCCGACCTTGCAGCGTTTCATCAATTTTCATTACAGCGTCTCGCTCGACCTGTTCGGCCAGGAACGTTCGACCAACGCCGCCGACTATTTTACGACCGGCCTCAAGGGCCGCTATCGCGAAACCCGCATCAATGACGACCATCGTCTCTCGGAGCTGACCTGGCCGGTCCAGCGCCCGGCAGACGGCACCATCGTATGCGAGAATGTCCCGGCCCTGCTCGCCATCAATGAGCGTTTACGCGACGATTATATTGCCGACTCGCAGCGAGGTCTGGACCGCTGGAACAAGGTGATTGAACGGCAGGGCATTGAGAGCCCGCTGTATCTGCCCCATCGGGGCTTTCACCGTAAGATCGGCGCTTTTTCCGATGCCCATATCTCGCCACAGGGAGAGATGTTGACAGCCGAAGAGTGGCAGCACCAGTGTGCCTCATGGTTGCCGACCGAGGACGATCACGCCTTTGTGGCTTCGCTTATGCAGCCGGTCACCGAACCGGGCGCAATGGCCAGCTGGATTGCCCCGCCGGCTCGCGGAATCAACAATCAGCCCCTCGACTTTCCTTATGTGCAATGGACAGACAGCCCAAGGGGAGAGTAGGCATGCAGGCCAATACCGTTGCTATTGATCCGGCAGATTCCTCAGCGTCCATTCGGTTTGCCCCACGTTTCAACGTGGCCGTGCCGTTTATCGACCGGCATCTGGAAGAAGGGCGGGCGCAGAAGATTGCTATCCGCACGGTCCATGGCGATATGACCTATGGCCAGCTTGCCGAGCAGGTCAATCGGTGTGGTCATGTTCTGCGCTCGATGGGCGTCGGGACCGGTCACCGGATGCTGATGATCGTGAAAGACTGTCCCGAATTCTTCTTTCTCTTTTGGGGGGCCATCAAGGCTGGGATTGTGCCAGTGCCGGTCAACACACTGCTCCGGGCGGCCGATTATCAATACATGATTGACGACTCCGAGTGTACGCTTGTCGCCTATTCCACTGAGTACGCCCAGACTGTAGAACCCGCCCTTGCCGGGGCCGAACGCACACCGCAGTCCCTATGCGTCGCCGGGGAGGATTCGCC
>WTHD01000455.1 GCA_011523265.1 Candidatus Binatota bacterium | reverse complement strand
TGTCTGACCTCGACCATCATGTCGGTACGCCCGCCGTGAATCGTGCGCTCGAACATCATATTGGTCATGGCGACCATCCAGCCCCGGTTCTTCTCTCCGACCAGGTTGGCCAGAGGGACCTGAACATCATCAAAAAACACCTGGTTGAATCCGCTCTCCCCGGTCATCTGGACCAGCGGCCGCACGGTGATGCCGGGGCTTTTCATATCGACCAGCAGATAGCTGAGGCCTTTATGCTTGGGCGCATCAGGGTCGGTCCGACACAGCAGGGTCGTGAAGTCGGCACGGTGGGCGTTGGAGGTCCAGACCTTGGAACCGTTGACCAGGAAGTGGTCCCCCTGGTCAACGGCCCGCGTCTCAACCGCGGCCAGGTCGGAGCCGTGGTCGGGTTCTGACAGACCCTGACACCAGATCTCCTCGGCCGGCGGAATCCTGGGGATATAGCGCTGTTTCTGTTCCGGCGTACCCCATTGCATCAGCGTCGGTCCCACCCGCGCGATACCCTGAAAATTGACCGTCGGCGGAGCCTTGGCGCGGTCGAGTTCCTGATGGTAGATGACCTGCTGGACTAGGCTCGCACCGCGGCCACCATACTCCTGGGGCCAGTGGATGCACATCCAGCCCCCGTCGTACAACTGGCGGTGCCAGGCACGGCGCCGCTCGAACTCTTCCAGGGTGTCGGGGTCGTGCAGTTCGTCGTCCCGCCAGTCGCGGGGGATATAGTGTTCGAGCCAGCTTCTGAACTCCTGCCGAAAGGCTTCGTCTTCCGGGCTGAATTTGAAATCCATGCCTAGGCCCTTTCCTCCAACTCGGCCAGGAGTTCGTCCAGGTCCACCTTCCCGCGGCCGGCCTGAATATTGCCCTGCGCGTCGCGGGACCAGGTCTCGGGCGGCCGGTCCACCGACAGTTCCACCCCGTTGCCGTCCGGGTCAGCCAGGTAGACGGACTCGGACACGCCGTGGTCGGAGGTGCCCTGCAACGGATAGTCGGCCTGCCGCAGCGCCTGCACCGCCCGGGCCAGTTCCCGACGGCTGGGGTAGAGAATGGCAAAGTGATACAGTCCGGTATGTCCGGGTGGGGGCGGGCTGGCCTCCGGTCCGGCCCAGGTATTCAGCGCCAGGTGGTGATGGTAGCCGCCGGCGGACAGAAACACGGCCGAATCCTTGTAGCGCATGGTCTCCTCAAAGCCCAACAGGTCGCGGTAAAAGGCTAATGAGCGCTCCAGGTCGGTTACCGTCAGATGAATGTGACCAATGCAGGTTTGAGGGTGAATCGGCTCGGACGACGCTGTCGCTGCTTGTGCCATAGCAACTCCCTCCTTCCCTAGCCGTTGATAAAAGCGCCTTCGCTATCGAGTTGGGTGAGGATTTGCATCCATAAGCCCAAGGTGACCCCGCCGCCGGGAATAGCCGCGGATTGGCCGGCCTCGAACAGCTCGCGCTTTGTGGCTCCATGTTCGATTGCCCGTTTGAGATGGGCCACGGCTCCCTCCTTCCGGCCCGCAAACACCAGAATGGCGGTCATGACCATTTCACGGTATTTGACCGGAAGGGCCTGACCCTCCCCGGTGCCCTTCTCGCCGTAGGCGCGGAATGCCTTGGCATAGTCGGGGTCCTGCTGCTCCATCCAGTCGAGAAAGGCGTACAGTTGCGGGTCGGCTTCGGCGTATGAACTCGTTGCTGCCCGTGCCGGTGCTGCGCTCATAGATATCCTCCTTTTTCTTGGGCCATAGCATCTTGAGTCGTTGGGGCCAAGAGAGCAGCTTGTTCTGTACACTTTCTAGGAGATAGTATTGACGCACTGTATGGAGATGGGAAGCGGAGCGGACTTGTGCCACAGAAAGTGAGACAACTTATAGCAGCCTTGAAATCAGCGGGATTCACGGAACTCAAAGGTGGTGGGAAAGGCTCTCATCGAAAGTTTTTACATCGAAATTTCTCCGGCGCAGTGACTGTCAGTGGAAAACTTGGCGACGATGCAAAGCCGTACCAGGAAAGACAAATCCGGCGTGCTCTCGAAGAGGTGGGCAATGAAACCGAGTGATCAATACCACAAGTGGATTGAGTGGAGCGAGGAGGACAGTGTTTACTTGGGCCACTGTCCCGACGTTATTACCGGGATTCACGGCAACGATCCGATTGCGCTCTATAAAGACCTCTGCCAAGTCGTGGATGAGGTCTTAACCGCACTCCAAGCCTCGGGACGGGCTCTTCCAAAACCTAAAATACGTCCAATGCAAGAAGTCGCTTAGAAGAGAGATGTGTTTTAAAGAACGAAGACCTACTCTATACGATATTTTTAACCTTCCATAGCCGTCTGACTTGGACCGAAAGAGTAGAAGTGGAAGGGTGGGGATCGTCACCGAGCTCGCGACGGTTATTTTGCCGAGGCGGATGGAGCTAGTTTTTCGGAAAAGTTATTCTCCGAGAAAGATTCTAGAGCTAAGAGATGCATCTTACCAACCCCACTCGTATATCTTTCCGGTTCAAGAAAATCACGCGGAGTAGGGTATACAATCTGGATGTCTTCTACAAAGGATCGTAGAATCCCGACAGCAACTGCTTGCATCTTACTGCCCGTTGGCGAAATGAGTAATCTCTCATAAATACCATGTTGAGCGTATAATTTTAGCAAGCGATCAAGCGTTTCCTCATAGTATAGCGTACTAGTCTGGTACGTCTCGGCATTCTGAACTTTATCGAGGCAATTCGCGGAGGCAATGATCTGCTGCCTCCAGCTGTTATGGAGTGCTGGAGGAATGCCCTCTATAAAACTCAATCGGGAAGGTTGAAGTTCAGCCCGGAGGGCGGTCAACTGGTGAGTGTCGAGGGATGGAAAGGCGACAAGCCTTGTATGCGCTGAAGCGGGAGCAGAAGAAGACAGCTCCGGGACAAGCGTGACCTCATAGACCCCGGAAGAGAGAAAGAAGATTGAGAAGGACGGGTCAGAGTCTGATTTATCCAAGATTATCTCAGCTTCCCCTTGAGTAGGGGGGTAATTCTGAGCCTCTACATAAGTGACAAAACAGCTCGAAAAACCCTGAGCACGATTCTTGATTGCCACGAGAGTCTGAACAATGAGGAGACGCGACATGCCCGATATATCTACGAATATCCGACCCTCATGAGTAGACAACAATTTAACTAGAACATCCCCGAATCCAGATGGAGATTCTCTATTATAAGAGAGTTCAAAAAGCCTAATGTTCCTATCTCTACATATTCTCCGGGCTTCGGCAGCATGGTTTGCGGCAACAACGGGTTCATAGAGGATAAGCACTACATTGAAAGGAGTTTTGGTATTTGCTGCGCTTTTTAGAAGGGCCAATGCTCGGTCTTCGAACCCTCCACACATGACGAGCCAGTCACTAGGAGAGAGAACAAGCTTGTCTATAGTCTTGAGTTGAGGCTTTGGTATCGCCTCAAGTCTTTCAGCGGGAGTTTGGACTGAAGGCTTCATCGCTCGCCGGCGTCTAAGTTGAGTGGCATTTGTTTATTCCTCTCATCCCCCCCCCTCTCAAATCTTTTTCCATCCTCTGAACTTTTCAGCCTCAGTCGCCTTTCGAAGGCTTTTGGGTCAAGAAGGAACAGCTCGAAGTCCTTAGGTTCGAGTTCAATTGAGTCGCGCGTGCTAAATGTGAGATTAAAGTGAGGTATCAGAAAGCGCCGTAGGTAAAGACGTGGCACTATATTCCCTCGTCGGCTTTTGCCGCGAAAATCTTCAATGAAGACAGAATAACGAAGCAACTCGTCGTAAAGCTTCTGCGCATCCAGGGAAAGAGAAAAATCCTCGTATGGTTCAATGCGACTTGCTTGTTTTGGAGGCGCCCCATTTTCATTCTTGGAGTTGAGATACTTCAGGTGAGAGTTTGAAATGTTTCCAAACGATTCTACGATAGATATCAATCGCTCTCCATAGCGAGGAATACTCCTCAGATTTTTGAGAAATCGTCCTGCCTCCTCACGGATAGCTTGATTTTGTTTCTCTGGAGGTATTTTGAAGCTCCCCTCTATCTTCTCTAACTCTTCCGGAGTACCAGATAACGCCACCATATTGCCGACGAGGCTGATCAGGTAGTGGATATCTCCGCTACATAAGTTGCAAAGAACTTCTTTCCCGAATAGGTCTGGTTTTCTCCCATCACGAATCTGACGTGCCATCTCATTGTTATTGACTTTAGGATTTGTTCCTACAAGATCCTCCAAGTCTTGAGCTAGGTAATTAGTCTGGCTCTGTTCCAAACGCCGACGGAAGACATCCTCAATAAAAGCAAGTTTTGGCGGGACTTTAGCATGAAGATAGACCAAGCCGAGATTCTGAAGAACAAACTCTCTGCTCTCAACATATATCTTTTCGTCAATATCATATTTAACAAATGATACAGGGCTTTCCGTTGACAGTTTGAAGAAGCAAACGGGAGAGCGCTGCATAAACATCCGGTTCAGATTTGCCTGTAAATCTTTACTAACCTTAGGGGCAGAATAGTCATCTATGAAGAAGTAGATGGGACGGTCCCGAAGAAATGAAATCTGCTCTCTCAGCATCTCGCAAATCTTTAGTAAAACGTCTGGACTAAAGCAGGGCCCAATAGCCCTCTTCTGATCGTTCGCAAACCGCTGACGCTCAACCGCCTTCGCTCGTTCCTTATTCAATCTCGAAACGACAGCTTTAAAAGTTGTATAACTAGAGGGTGTTCTGCACTTTGAGGGTTAGGGGGCTTATGCTGCGGGGATGGAA
>WTHD01000065.1 GCA_011523265.1 Candidatus Binatota bacterium | reverse complement strand
GCCGCCGGCTCCGCTGCTGGAGGCGTGTCCCTGCTTCGCTGATCTGAAAGTTCATGACCGCCCTCCTTATGTTCGGCTACGAGGTCAGGCTGTCCAGAATCGGGAGAGAAACCTACATCATACGGCTTTATCTCCCCACAGCAGCCTGCCTGTCAACCCAACGGCTCCCGAGCAAGAGCAATGATTCAGCCGCAAAGCGACGGCGCGGCGTCCATTGTATTCCCGGCCGATATGAAGCAGGATAACATCATATTCACGGACAACACATCGATGAGGGATACCATGCAAGACCGTGTACACACCCACGCCAACGGCAAACGCTGGACGCTCGACCACCCGGAGCTGGGAACCGGACCTCTTCCCATCACGCCCTATCTTTCCGCAGAGCATTTTGAGCAGGAGCGCGAGAAAATTTTCAGCCGCACCTGGCTGTGTACGGGCAAGAAAGTCGAGGAAATCCCGCAGCCGGGCGATTATCTGGTGCTGGATATTGCGGTCGGCAAAACCTCGGTCCTCCTCGTCCGTGGCAAAGACGGTCGGGTACGCGGGTTTCACAACGTGTGCAAACATCGCGGCAATCGACTGGCCTGGAACGAGCGGGGCGCGTGCGGGGCCGGGTTGACGTGTCGCTTCCACGGCTGGACCTATGCCGCGGACGGCCGCCTGATCGGGGTGCCGGAAGAAGATATGTTCTTTGACTTTGACAAACGGGACTACGGCCTGAGTCCGATTGCCACGGATGTCTGGGAAGGCTTTATCTTTATCAACCTCGATCCCGACCCACCGGAAACGCTGCACCAGTATCTGGGCGAAGTGGTTGACCTGCTGCGCGGCTATGCGTTCGACCGCCTGCCGCTGAGTTGGTCGTATACGGCCGAGCAGAAGTGCAACTGGCGGATTCTGCGCGACTCGCAACTCGAGTTCTATCACGGCAAAGCGCTGCATCAGCAGTTCGCCGGTAAGGTGATGATGAATAAGCAGCAGCCGTCCTGCCACGTTCTCGACGCCAAACTCTTTCGCCGCCACAGCATGATGTCGTTTTACGGCGACCGCCGGAATACCCAGCGCACGCCCATGGAGCTGCTGATGGCCCAATTCGGGGCCAGCTTCAAAACCTTTCCCAGCGCGCGGGATATGGACCGCTGGCCCCTCGGGGTCAACCCTACGCGCAGCAGGCAGTGGTTCTTTGATATTTATCATATCTTTCCCAACTTTCATCTGGTGATTCTGAGCCCCTTTCTGTTTGTCGCCCATACCATGTTGCCGGAGACGGTGAATCGCTCGACCTGGAACGCGCGGGGCTATTTCCCGCAGCCCACGACTGCCGCAGAGACGGTGACGCGCGAATATAATAAATGCCTGGCGCGGGACGTGTGGCTGGAAGACGGCAGCACCCTGGAAAACACCCAGCGCGGGATCGAGTCGGGCGTCCTGAGCCAATATCCGGTCCAGGACCAGGAACTGCTGATCCGCCACGCCCATAAGGTGGCGGACGAGCTGCTCGCCAGCGACGGGCAAGCAGGGTGAGGCATGTCCGCTACGAGCCTGCCCGAGTCGTTCGCCGACCTTGAGCCGCTGGCCGCTGTCTGGGCGCTGGCGACCGAAACCGAGCGCAACCAGCAGCGCCTCAGCAGCACCATGGCGCAGATTCAAGCCTTCTACGATACTCTGCTGCCCCGCATGGAGGCCGTCCTCACCTATCTGAGTACATTCCCGCCAGAGCCGCCAGATGCGCTGCCCCAAGAGGCCCGGCGGCTCTTATACCTGGCTTTGGCTATGGCCGAAATCACAACCGCCGTGGAACTCCATCAGCAGCCCAGCGTTCCCGCCGGCTTCGATCCGCAGCGCTTTATTCCCGACCACGAACGGACGAAACGGTAAACTCAGCTCAGGGCCGCATTCACCTCCTCGGCCAGTTCGACCAGAGCAGGTGGGCTGACGATGGTTCCGTCTTTGACGATGTGCTGGTCAGCGATTGATATCGATTGCAGCGACATAACCGCGTCGGGATGGTTTTCTCCCCCGCCCGGCATCCACGGTGGCAGACCCAGGCCGATGGCGTTATAGCCGGTGATGCGCTGGTCTTCGATGAACGATTTCCCAGTAAAGCGAGCCCCTGGGTGAAGACCACAAGAGAAGTGGACCACATAGCCGAATTCTCCACCCCCACTCCACCCAGGGGCGCTATCCTACCCACCCGGACGGAGACCGGAACCCGGACAAGTGGAGGCAGTGAAAGGCGTGGGACCCTGTCTCCAAATAAAATGAAACGGAATGATGGGTCCTCCTGGTGGGCTTTCACACTCACTACCGCCCCACCCTGCGAGAAAGAAAGTTCCGGCACCGCGTGAAGGGTTCGAGTTGAACGGTCCGGCCCTATGGGCTAGAAACGGGTCATGCGCTACCTACTCATTGCCGTAGTTTTCGCCCTGACCTTCGCCGGTTCAACGGCCCTGGCGGATACATCCAGCGAGATAGAACTCCCCAAACGGTACGGGAATTGTAGGGTATGGACCATCCTGGACAGGTCCACGGATGAGGCGGTTCACATATTCGCCTGTTATCAAGATGTGGCGCAAATAGTTATCGGCAGCAAGTCAGGGTCGTATCCTGCTTAGGACGTTAAATTTCAAACTAGGACGTTACCCCGTTTCCCCCCCGCGAATCAGATGCATACACTCAAGCACTGGCTTTTTCGCCATGACTACATGGTCGTCTTCCTCGCTGTCGGTCTGATTGGATGCGGCCTCTGGCAGTGGGGTCGTTGTGAGGATGAGGAGGAGCTTGGCTGGAAAATGATGATCGCTTTTTCTAGTGGGGGCCTCGCGCTGCTCTACTTCTTCCAAAAACAGAAGCTAGAGGAAAGTCGCCTCATGAAGGAGCTGATTACGGAGTTCAATCGCCGCTATGACACGCTGAATGGACAGTTAACGAAGATTGCGAAGACCACTTCGGCTCCCTTGTCCATGCGCCAAAGGGAAGCGGTTATTGATTATTTTAATCTGTGCGCCGAAGAATATCTTTTCTATACACTCGGCTATGTGGAGCCGCACGTCTGGAAAGCATGGCACCATGGAATGAAAGTCTATAGGCAGGACTGCCGCATCGTTGCCTTGTGGAACCAAGAGCCAAAAGCATCATATTACAACTTCAATTTCCTCAAATGCGACCCCTGACCATGCAGTTTCAAAACCGAAACAGCCGAATTAGGACAGTAACCCCTTAGCTTTGGTTATTCACGTATATAATTCCCAACCGGAAAGACCCGAAAACGTATCATGAAGAGAGCATGTCTCACGCTCTTGGCCCTTTCGCTGCTGCTTGGTCCCGATCTCGCTACGGCTCAGGGTCGGTATAAAGACCTCAAGTTCTACGGCAAATGCACCACCGTAACCTATGTTGACCTCCTCACGGACGAAGAAAGCCATATCATGTCCTGCAACAAGCAAGGACTGTTCGACGTAAGTTCCATCGCCATCCGTTACGGCAAATTCCTCAATTCTCTCCGCCTCACTATCAGTCTGACTAGCGGCGACGGCGTTTATGGCTACCTCGGGAGAATAATCCCCGTGAAAATCCGCATTGACCAGGGCCAGCTTATCAGTCGTAACGCCATCTGGACCTCCCGGCCGGAGCCACCTCAAACCGCCACCGTCTTGGACGAAGACCTCGCCCGTCGCCTACTCCATAACTTGGCCCGTGGGCAGAAAGCCATAACCCAAATCGGCGACGATAGCATCACATTCGAACTTGACGGCTCCGCCCACGCCATTCAGGACTTCAAGCGCCGCGCAGGCCTGCAACCCAAGTAGCAGACCTTGACCCCACCATTCCCAACCCCTAGGGCGTGTCAATGGTTGTCACGTCGGCCTGATCCGGCCCCAACCTACTCCTCATACTTTCCCCCGCTGGCCCGATACGGACCACCACGTGAGAAAGTAAACGTCCCGCGAGTGTAACTTAGGGTTTTTTCGCATTCCTCTAAGGTCGAGCCGATACCATCCCAGTAATAGCCCTTGGCTGTGTTGGTAGCAGTGTCAAAGTTGAAGACATAGACATGGCAGAAGCGGAAAGTGCCTTCATTATTCGCGCGATCAATGAGATAGTAAATCTCGTACTGCATGAGTGGTTGGCCGAGCCAGCGGGTCGTATTCAGGCGGCCAAAGATGGGCCAACCGCTGTGTACTGTTCCCGTCACCTGCTCGCCGTCAATCTCCGTGAATGGGGTCTCCATCCACCAGAAGCCTTCCTCCTCGGTCTGGAAGTACCAGCGCCCGAGTAACTGGAGCAGGAGCGACGAAGTATCCGGGGGAATATCGAGGTGGTCAATCTCAACGATTTCAAAGTTTTGTTTTGCCTCGCTCCAGGCGATCTTTACATCAGTTCGCCAGTCCGGCCATTGGGTAAGCGTCACCGTTTTTTCAAGCCCACGTATAAACTCCTCCCCAAGAGTGACGACCGTCACCTGTCGAGACACGACCGGCTCACTATCCACGTACAACGTTAGGGTATGGGTCCCTTCACCCAGGTTATTCCAGTTCACAAGCAGAGAAAAACCGTTATAGCCTTCGTTCTGACAGGCATTCGCAGTATCCAGACGGGAACTGCCAGACGGGACCGGCTGAAGGGCTTCCCCTTCAGTGAGACGCACCTCTATCTCTCCTGCTCGACAAGACCAGCCGGAAACCAGACCTACTCCGGTAAGGATTTGTCCGGGGGCCGGTATCTCTAGAGGGTGTTCTGCACTTTGAGGGTTAGGGGGCTTATGCTGCGGGGATGGAAC
>WTHD01000440.1 GCA_011523265.1 Candidatus Binatota bacterium | reverse complement strand
AGATTGGTCGTCATATCTCCATACGCATAGCTCAGGGTGACGGTTGGGATGGAGAGCCCCAAGGTCTGTCCCGCCGGGATGAGATAGGAGGCTTCAACGATCCATTTCGACCCGCCCGACGGCACGAAATAGTTCAGCACCCCGGAATACAGATACACAATGGATGGAAAGGTGCGCGGTGAACTGGCGTCAATGAAAAAGGCCGTCAACACCTCACCCAGAGCCGTATATGACATCAGTCCGAAAATTCCCGCGTACAAAGGATACTGGATGACGATCCCCCAGGTGTTGCGAATCCCTTGTTCACAGGCGTGCAAAAAGGATTTGGGATACCAGTGCAGGAGAAGACCCAAAGCCAGGAAAATGAGATTGTAGTTGTCAATCGTCCAGGTCTGGCCAAAGCCTTTTTCGAGAATCTGAAGCCCGAAGTAGAGCAACATGGCGCTACTGGCAATCAGAGACCAGCCGGGCCACCATTCCATTTTCTCTGCCGGGCGTGTCGCGTCCGGTTTCTGTATGGGTTGGTTCAACGCTTCCAAACGATCGGCCTGTTCGGCCGAGGCAGTCACCGCGTCCGCTGCTGGCGGGACGAGAATGGCCGCAACGAGAATACCCACCAGCCCGGCCACAAGCGCGTACCATAAATTAAACGAGGCAAACATGGTCTGCGTGGTTGGAATGGTTTCCGATAAGATTCCGGCCTTGATGAGGAAATTATCCGGCGTGGCAATAATGAGCGGAGCCGAGCCGGACAGGCCGGTATGCCAGACGGTTCCAACACCGAGATAGGCACAGGTGACGAGCAGGCGGAAGTCCACGCGCGGGTTAGCGCGCACGATAAAGGGGAGAAACGCCGCCGAAATGACAAGACACAAGGCCCAGTTGAGCCACGCGGTGACGGTAGAAAATACAGCCATGAGGATGATTGCCTGGCGCGGCTTGTCAGGGTCAGGACGCGAGGCCAGCCACACGAACACCCGCTTGAGCGGCGGGGAGACGGCGCAGGCGTACGCCACGACCATCATGACGGTAAACTGCATGGTCAGGCTGAGCAGGGCCCACAAGCCATCTCCCCACGCGGTCAATACCGTTGCCGGCGAAGCGCCCCCGACCGTAAGGGCCAGGAGGGCCACCACCAGCGTCAACATGACGGCAATGACCCACGAGTCTGGTATCCAGCGCTCCGTCCAGCGCGTCAGGCTCATACCCCAGCGGGCCAACCATCCCATTATTATACTCCGCTATGCCCTCTCGTTCGTCGGGCGGTGAGCGCTCGTCAGCGGTTCTGATAGCCTTACTTCAACAATTCCAGTTCGCGCAACATCCCCAGGCTATTCGTCCAGCCTTTTGAAACTTTGACAAAAAGTTCCAGATACACCCGGCAGCCAAAAAAGGCCTCCATACGCTGGCGCGCAGCCTGACCGATTTTTTTGAGCCGTACTCCCTTTTGACCAATCACAATAGCCTTCTGGGATGGCCGTTCAACGTGGATGGTGGCGTAAATACGTAACAGCGGCTTCTCGGCAGGCTCTTCAAACCGCTCAACAATAACAGCCGTACGGTACGGGATTTCCTGCTGAGTGTGGAAAAAGAGCTGCTCCCGGACCATCTCCTGGGCGAGGACCCGCTCGCTCTGGTCCGTGATGTTATCATCCGGGTAGAGAGCCGGACCGGGCGGGAGAACAGCCATCAGTGTGGACATGAGTTCGGCCGTATTCTCCCCTTTGAGGGCGCTGATAGGAATGACGTCACGCTCAGGTATCAGACCCCCCACCTGTTCAAGGAGCGGGATGAGTGCTCTTTTTGGGACAAGGTCAATCTTGTTCAATCCGACCAAGACCCGGGTCTTGAGCTGAGGGAAGCGCTGGGCGATCCGGGCATCGGCTGAGGTCAGCCCCTGCGCCGCATCGAGCAGGAAGAGCGTGACATCGGTCTCCTGCAGAGCACGCAGGGCAGTATCAACCATATGCCGGTTGAGGAGAGACTGCCGACCGCCATGAATTCCTGGGGTATCAACAAAAATGAGTTGGGCGTTGGACTGAGTTTTGATCCCGGTTATGCGCGTTCGTGTGGTTTGGGGTTTGGGCGAGACAATGGCAATCTGCGTCCCTATCAGCGTATTGAGCAGCGTTGATTTCCCGACGTTGGGACGGCCGACAAGCGCAATAAAACCACACCGATGGGTCAGGTCAGGCGAAGATGGCATGGCACGTCAAGCGGGTGTCGCTGCCTCTGGTCCAAAGACGACCTTCAGGATGCGCCGTTTCCCAACCTGGAGGACCACCTCTCCTTGCGCGGGAACCTGCAACTCCACGTCACTGACCCGCTCCCCATCGATCCTCACCCCCCCCTGTCGGATGAGCCGGCGAGCTTCACTCGTGGATTTCACCAAGTCTGGGGTCTTCAGCAAATGGCACACCCACACGTGGGACTCTGTCCCAGACCAGGCGTACGACGGTATCTCCTCCGGACGTTGCCCGTGCTGAAAACGTCGAGAAAATTCTTCGGCCGCTCGTGCGGCCGCCGGACCATCATGAAAACGAGTCACCAGCTCGGCCGCTAGTTGTTTCTTGGCCTCCATCGGATGGACGCGTCCATCCGCAACCGCTTGAACGTGAGCGGCATCAACGGTACTGAGCAGTTCGTAGTAGCTCAGCATCAGCTCGTCAGAGATCGACATGATCTTGCCGTACATGTCGTCCGGCGGGTCGGTGATGCCGACCGCATTACCGAGCGATTTGCTCATCTTTTGCGTCCCATTAAGACCTTCGAGAATAGGCGTCGTCAGAATCACCTGAGGTTCCTGACCAAAGCCGCGCTGTATCTCACGTCCAACCAGGAGATTGAAGCGTTGATCCGTTCCACCCAATTCAACATCAGCCTGAAGGGCAACGGAATCATAGCCCTGGAGCAAGGGGTACAGGAACTCATGCACATGAATCGGCACCCCGGTTTGGAGGCGTTTGGAAAAATCATCCCGCTCCAGCAACCGGGCTACGGTATAATGGCCGCATAGTTTGACCAGATCGGAGGGCGCAAGTGGATCGATCCATTCTGAATTAAAGCGGAGTTCGGTGAGATCCGGATCAAGAACCTTGAAGACCTGCTGGGTGTAGGTCTCCGCATTCGCCTTGACCTGCTCGCGTGTCAGGGCCTGCCGCGTTTCGGAACGACCGGTGGGGTCACCGATCATAGCAGTAAAGTCACCGATCAAGAAAATGACCGTATGCCCTAACTCCTGAAACTGGCGGAGTTTATTCAGCACGACGGTATGACCGAGATGGAGGTCCGGGGCGGACGGGTCCGCCCCCCATTTCACCCGTAAGGGTTTTCCGCGTTCGAGCTTTTGCTTGAGCTCTTCCAGCGGAATAATATCCACGGCTCCACGTTGAATTTCCTTAAGTTGTGCTGCAACTGACAGGGTCATAGCCTCGCTGACCTTTTACCGTGCGTATTCGGTGGACCGTGATTCACGGATGACGGTGACTTTGATCTGGCCGGGGTACGTCATCTCAGTCTCAATTTGCTTGGCAACCTCTCTGGCAATACTGGAGGCATCACCGTCCGACACTGAGCCGGGGTTCACCATAATGCGCACTTCGCGGCCGGCCTGCACCGCAAACGACTTCTCCACGCCATTGAATGAACCGCTGATACGCTCCAGGTCTTCGAGTCGTTTGACATAGCTCTCCAGAACCTCGCGCCGAGCGCCCGGCCGGGCACCGGACAACGCATCCGCGGCATCAACAATAGGGGCCAGAACGGTTTCTGCCCGGACCTCCTCGTGGTGGGCGGCAATAGCGTTGACTATTTTTGCCGACTCACCGTATTTCCGGGCTACTTCTCCGCCGATGATCGCGTGCGACCCCTCAATCTCGTGTGAGACCGCTTTCCCAATATCGTGGAGCAGGCCGGAACGTTTGGCCTGTTTCTCGTTCAGCCCGAGTTCGGCTGCGATAATACCGCAGATATACGCCGTTTCTATTGAGTGCATGAGGACATTCTGGCCATAGCTATATCGATACTTCAACATTCCGACCAGCTTGACGATCTCGGGGTGAACCCCATTGATCCCAAGTTCAAGCACGGCTCGTTGACCAGCCTCACGGACCGATTCTTCAACCTCGCCTTCCGCTTTTTTGACGACCTCCTCGATACGGCCCGGATTAATACGCCCATCCGATATCAGGCGCTCAAGCGCTACGCGCGTAATTTCTCGTCGAATGGGACTATGACTCGAAACCAGCACCGTTTCGGGCGTATCATCAATAACCAGATCGACCCCGGTCGCAGCCTCAAACGCCCGGATATTGCGTCCCTCACGGCCAATAATGCGACCCTTCATATCGTCGCTGGGGAGATGAATGACCGACGCGGTCCGCTCGGAAACAAACTCACCGGACAGGCGTTCAATCGCAATGCTAATAATTTTTCGAGCCCGCCGGGTCGCTTCTTCTCGGGCTTCTTCTTCGACGGCCATAATCCGGCGTGAGGCGTCCTGGCGAGCCTCCTCGGTCATCTGGTCAACCAGGACTTGTTTCGCCTCATCCCGACTCAGGCCTGCTATTTGTTCAAGTTTCTGGCGCGTTTGGTCTATTAAGCGATCGTACTCTTGCTCTTTTTTCTGCTGACTGTCAGCTTTGCTCTTGAGGCTCTGTTCGCGCCGATTCAAGCCGTCTTCCCGATCAGCCAGTGCCCCGGAGCGCTTCTCCAACGCTTCATCCCGTCCTTGGAGCCGGCGCTCAACCTGTTGAATTTCTTTCCGTCTTTCGTTTATCTCCTGCTCTACTTCGCTTTTTGCCTGCAAAATCGTATCTTTAGCCTGAACTTGGGCCTCTCGTTTAATG
>WTHD01000493.1 GCA_011523265.1 Candidatus Binatota bacterium | reverse complement strand
CCCTCACCCCAACCCTCTCCCTCCAGGGGAGAGGGAGTAGAAAAATCCCCTCTTTGGAGGGGTGGCCCGAAGGGCCGGGGTGGGTTCCTCCTCCCGGAGATGTGAAACCGAGCCGCTATCTTCAGGCGCGATAGATTAGCCCACGCCTCGTCCCGCATTCCGCCACCCGCCCCACAGCAGGGCGGCGAAGCCGGCAAGAACGGTCGCGCCGACGAAGCTCCAGGCAAAGCCCTGGGTAATCAGCAGCGGCGCAAACGACACCAGACCGACCTCCAGCGGCGCCACGAACAGATAGGCGCGGGCGAACGGGTCCAGAATCTCCGACTCGTCACGCGGATCGACTACGCGCAGCAGAGCCAGGGCAATGGCCATCACCCCGGTCACCCAACCCCAGGTGAACAGCGCCTTTTCAAACCAGAGATCGCGAAATATACGCGGGCCACCGACATAGAACACCGCCCAGCACAGCGCCAGACCAAAGACAAACAGCGCCAGCAGCGGCAGGGCGTGGCGGGCCACGATCTCAAGACTGACCGCGGCAATGCCGCATACGACCAGTACGTCGGTGAGCGCGCCGCTCAGCCGTAGCATGACCGTGCGGTCAACCGTGTCTGCAAACCGCAGGCGAGCGGACAGGTGTTTGAGACCAAAACCGCACACGAACGCCAGGCAGAAGCTCGGCGGTCGATACTCGCCCAGATACACACTGCTCAAACCGGTGAGCAGGTAGCCGCCAAAGGCCGCCGCGACAACGAGTGCGACGTGGAAGATCAACGGGTCGAGGGCCAGGGGCGAGAGGGTTTCGTAGCCGAGCGGGCTGCGCCGGTTGTCGGGGACGCGACCGGTGCGCAGTTCGTCGGGCAGGTCGTCAAATCGGGCCAGGAACCGGGTCGTGCCGTTTCGGGCCGCCCACTGTACCCACAGCATACCGCCGACCACCGCACTCAGAATGCCGACAGTAGCCGAGGTCATGGCTAAGGCGCCGGCCTCAGGCCAGCTTTGCTCGCCCAGGCTATTAAAGGCCGCGCCCAGCGCCGCGGCGGTGCCGTGCCCGCCTACAAACCCGCTGGCAAGTATGGTTCCGAAGCCGCGCGGCAAATCCGGCCAGACAAATGCCAGCACGGTCAGGCCGAACAGCACGCCCAGCCCCCATTGCAGCAGGACGATGGCGGCCGAATACGACCCGATCTCGACTGCGCGTCGCGAACCTGTCTCCTGGCTGACGGACCGGGAGGTGAACGGCAAAGCGGCAAACACCAGCGTAATCAGGACGCTGGGATATTGCGGCAGCAAGCTCGAAAACGGCAGAATATCGAGCCCGTTCGGCCCACACACCAAACCGCCACATCCGGCGATTACACTGGTGGGAAGAAACAGCCGCTGCACCCACACGGACGCAGTCCGAACGGCAAATCCAATTAGGATCAGAACCGAGACACAGCCCAGGTCAATAAACACACTCCAGGCGTCAATGGCTGGTATGGACATTTTTTATATTGCTCCGTCATTCCGGCGAAAGCCGGAATCCAGGCCCCCATTTCCCCGCCTCTGGATACCGGATCAAAGCCTGCCCCGGACATGATCCGGGGGCCGGCATGACGTGGGCGGAAGCGCTTGGCTCTCGCCCCACCACCACGTAGTATCACGGGCCGAAGGCCGTTCACACGGTGCAATCCGGATATGCAGCACCTCATCTTTATCCCAGGTTTTTACGGAACGCGACTCGTCCAAACGGGTGACCGGAAAATCGTCTGGCTCTCGGCCTGGCAGGCCCTGTTCGGTTCAAAGACGGCGGCACGTACCGGATTGGGGATAGCCGGGGAAAGAGCCCTCGTTCCCGGTACGGTGTTGGACCGCATTCCCGTCATCCCCGGTATCTATAGGAGAGATGTGTACGCCGCGTTTCTCGGCAAGCTTCGAGCCCGGCTCGGGACGCGCCTCCGAATCCATCTCTTCGCCTACGATTGGCGCGAGGACTATTTTGCGGCGGTGAAACAACTGGCCCGTCTGGTCTCCGAGCTAGAGCACCGGGGCGCTACGTCAATAGCCATTATCGCTCATAGCCTGGGCGGGCTCATCACCAGCTATTACTTGCGCTATGGGTCCCAGGCCCCCGAAGAGGCGGTCGAAACCTGGGAGGGAGCAAGCCAGATAGACAAGGTCGTACTCGCGACCGTGCCCTTCAAAGGCTCCATGACCGCCTTCCATAATATGAAACACGGGGCGAGATTCGGTCTCAACACCACGCTGATAAAGGCCCAGGCGTTTGCGACCTTTCCATCGGTCTATGAGTTGCTGCCCACGTATGCGCCGGTTCTTCTCGATGGCGGGCTCAACCCCCTCCCCCATACGCTGTATGAGAGCGAGCTGTGGGAGCGTTATGGCTGGGGTTTCTTGGATACGGCAACGTGTGTGTCGGAACACATCAGGCAGAAAAGATTAGCGTTGGTGACAGCGGCGTTACACACCGGCAAACACCTGTATGAACGACTCCATGCCCCTCTCGGGCACTCGCCACAACTGTCAACGCAGATGCTGCACGTCTTTGCCAGGTCGCACCCTACGCTTGCCCGGGCGGTACTGCTCGACGCAGAACCCGCTCCGACCTTGCTCTTTCATAGAGACGAGTTCGCCAAGCACCTGCCACAACAACCCTACCGAGCACTGTTTGAAGACGGAGACGAGACAGTCAGCGTTCAGTCGGCCCAACTGCCCTCGGCCTTTACGCACACGCTGGCAGCAGTGACGAAACTGGACAGTCGAGCCGCACATTCTCAGGTGTTGAACGACCGCGCCATCAGGAACAGCATCTTCGCGTTTTTAGAAGTCTAAAAGCGTTCTCCGTGGACGACATTCCCCCCTACTATAGCGAGATCGACCTGTATATCTCGAATGGCATCACGTTTGCCCCTGAGAGGATTGTCGGAAAGCACCACACAGTCGGCAAGTTTACCAACCTCTATGGAGCCTAGCTCATCCTCCATCCATAAAGCATACGCTCCGTTATTGGTAAAAATCCTGAGCGCCTCTTCACGTGAGATGCGCTGGGCTGGGCCAACGACTTCGCCGGTTAACCCAGCCTGCCGAGCAATTGACTGCCAGAGCGTGAACAGTGCCCCGCGCGGCCCCCAGTCCGTACTTTGGCTCACGGGTACACCCGCATCGAGCCACCACCGCAGAGGAATCGCATCTTTGGCATAGCGCGGCCCGAGGCGGTCCTTATAGACTTCTGCCCCTTTCCCCCAAATGAAATTTGTTGCTGTCGTAGGAACCACGCCAAGCTGCCGACATTGCGCAATCTGCTCCTGGGTGGGAAATTCCACGTGTTCGATGACCCAACGTTTGTCGTGAATCGGCGTCACCGCATGGGCTTCACGCATGGCACGGAGCGCTATCTCAATCGAACCTCGACCCGCGGCTTCGGCATGCACTCGGAGGTCGAACTCCGCCGCCAGACGCAGAATCGCAGCATATTTTTCCCACGATACCAGAGGTGCCGGAGCGACCTTCCGGCCGAAGGGGCCGGTATAGGGAGCATCGTTCACCGCAGCCCCGTGCCAATAGGGGCCGTCGAGCCCGATACTCACACCAACGACCTTAAGATGGTCGGTCCCAAAGCCCCGTCCCGCGGCAAAGCTCACCGTCCGCAGATAATCGGCAATCGTTTCAAGCGACTGATGCGGGTCAATTTCATAGGTATAGAATATCCGCAGGGGAAGCTCACCTTGCGCCTGAAGCTGAGCGTAGGCCCGCAGCTCCTCCGGAGAATTTAAATGCGCCTCCAGTAGCGTTGTGGTGCCTCCGGCAAGGAAATCCGGCGCGAGTCTTTTGATGCCTTCGCGTACGTGCGCATAGGTTGGCGGGGGAATCAGTTTGGTCAGTTCGACAAAGAAGGGATTCGGATTGTAAATCGGCTGCAGGGCGCCACGCAACTCTCCCGTCGGCTCGCCCGTGTCAGGGTCTTTGACAATTTCTATATGCTCTGGTTGCGGCGTGTCCTTCGTAATACCGGCTAACTGGAGAGCCCGACTATTCAGCACGGCCGAATTAGGGACCCGATTAGTCGGCGCAGTAATATAGACCGGATGATCTGGGGAGACGGGGTCGAGGTCCCGGCGATGAGGAAAGCGATTTTCCTGGAGAATGTTCGGAACGTTGAAAAAGTATGGCGGATCTCCAACCGGCAGGGTCACAATCCATTGGTCAGGGGCAGTCTCCCTGGCCCGGCTGGCTATACGTTGCTGTATCTCGGGAATCGACCGAGCGCCGGCCAGGGAAACCGCCAGGGTCTCTAAGCCAAATAAGCCGATATGCCCGTGGGTATCAATAAAGCCGGGGACTACGGTTCTCCCTGCCAAATCAAGGACTCTTGTGTCAGGACCGATCAGCTTCTTCACCTCGGCGTTCTTACCGACAGCTACAAACCTGCCCCCGGACATCGCAACTGCCTTGGCCCGGCTGAACGCCTTGTCAACAGTCAAAATGGTCCCGTTAAGCAGGACCGTGTCGGCGGGGGCTCGTCGTTGACGGATTGCCATACCCGGCCTCCTTTCACACCTCCCTATAAAACAGTGCACCGAAGGGCAGCTTCACCTCACCACCTTACTCCCAGGCTCCAAACGCAATCGTTTTCCAGTTGTCAAACAGGCGGCGGGCGGATTGGTTCAGGAGCGTGAGATATTGATTGGTCTCGGCTTCAAACCGGGAGAGCGCATCTGGGCCGAGTATTTTTTCCAGCGCGGCGCGATAGGTAGGAATGCTGGCCCATTCGGCGACCGTCACGGCAGATATTTCCGTATGATACTGGGTGCTGAGCGCTTTTTCGCCAAACGACAGGCTCTGGATGGCAC
>WTHD01000135.1 GCA_011523265.1 Candidatus Binatota bacterium | reverse complement strand
CATGGCAAACAGGGCGGTTCCTTTTGTCGGCTCATCAAGATTACGCCGCAAAAACTCCATAATGGGCATGGCGCCCCGCGGGTCACCAATTTTGCCTAAGGCAATCAGGACCTTTTTTTTGACCCCGGCATGAACGTCACGTAAAAACAACTGCTGGGCCAGGGCCGGGGTGGCATCGGTCGCCCGCATATTACCCAGATATTCAATGGCTTTGACCTTGACTCGAATATCAGCATCCGCTGTCGCATTGAGCAGATAGTCTATCGTCTGCGGATTTTTCATCTCTCCGAGCGACTTCACCGCGCTCATGCGTGTTTCCGGCCGGTCATTCCCCAGCCGACGGATAATCTCTTCCATTTCTGGTCCCGATCCTCTTTTTTGCTTTTCCTGGCGGAGCCGCAGCCGACTCTCGCGCGTCAAGCGGCTTCCCAAGCGTGTGCCCTGACCCATAAATTGGGCCTCAGAGACGCACGGCACGCTCCAGTCGAAAAGGCTGAATGCGAGGAACAGAATGACGCCGAGCGCCATCCCCGCTCTCTGTCCACAATACCGTTTCGTCACTCCTGCACTCATAGGATTGCTGCCATTCGTAATTGACTGAGGATGCCCCACGCGAAGACTGGATGCAAGGGCGCTAGCTCGAGAATAACGGGTCTTGCTCTTCACGCCGAAAGACCTGAACCTCTTCCGGGATCAGGCCCCCTTCGGGAATATCCTTGAGCGGCGTTCCGTCCTTGAGCCGCCCTTCTATCACTTCGCGATACGTACAGACCAGATATCGATGTCCGTCACGCGGTTTGGTTGGTAAACGGGCCTTTTCGACTCGGGTCTCACCTTTTGCCTCCGGTCCGAGAATCCGTATGACATAGCGTTTCTTCATG
This sequence comes from Candidatus Binatota bacterium, assembly GCA_011523265.1. Taxonomy (GTDB): domain Bacteria; phylum Desulfobacterota; class Binatia; order Bin18; family Bin18; genus Bin18. The sequence continues at coordinate 3,988 of WTHD01000135.1, read as the reverse complement.
AGCCCTTTCAATGCCCTGATAACCGAGGCGCGGGACAATCCTGTCATCTCACAGATTTCGGCATAGCCGGCCGTAATCAGTGGGGTCCGCCGTAAACCGATAGAGTGTCGCCACAAGGCTCGATAGGTTTTCCATTCGCGCGGGTCCATGAGCTGATTGAGCTCGTCTTCCAGTAAATAGTCGGGGAGACGTGGGGACGGTTGCCACGGAGGCCGGCGCGTCAGGCGAATCTGAACATCAGCTCCCTCTCCCGTCGCCTGTTCGTCCAATAGGGTCGTCGGCTCCTCTTTTTTCGCCATAGTCGGATCGCTCTATTTTTCCTGGGTATAATACTGATAAATGGAAACGGTGCCAATGGGCAGGACGTAGAGACGATAGTGCTGGGGATGCGTCTACCCGCCGCTGATGTCAGGGAGAACCCATGAAAATTCGGTCCATTACGATAGGACTCGATCCCGGCTTTCCGCTGAAGACCGCTCGGATCACGCAAGGTGGACGCTTTGCCCAAGCAGTAAAGACCATCTGCGAGGAGGAAGGATTCGCGGTGCAAACCCTCCGTTTGGCCACTCCTCCATTTCCTCAGTATTTGGCCGGCTGCTCCCCTGCCACGGTCCTGCGCTTTGCCCAAGAACTGGAAGCCTGCTGTCTCACCAACGGGTTGGACTATTGTGCGCTCGGACCAGTCGATCCCAGCGGGTCCGAGGAGCACCAGTTTGTTGACCTGTTGCCAGACCTGATCGCTGGGACCGAAATCATGTTCGTCAGCGCACGCCTCGGCAACGGCGTCCCAGCTCCCGCTCGTCCCGTAACCCAGGCGATTGCCGGCGTTATGAAGACGATCGCGGACACAACGCCAGATGGATTTGGCAATCTCCGGTTTGCGGCCGCGATACACATCCGTGCCCAGACCCCTTTCTTCCCGGTGGCGTTTCACACTGGAACGCCGGCCGTCTCCCTCGCCCTTGAAGCCGCCGATGTGGTAGCGTCCGTTGCCCAGCCTGATCTCAGCTCGGCCGGGCTTATCGTCCAGATACAACAGGCATTTGAACGCCAGCTTCATCCCCTTGAGCGCCGTCTGAAACGCTTGGGGCAGCAGCATTTTCGATTTGCGGGTTTTGATCTGTCTCCGGCACCGGGTCCTGGGAGCAGTATTGCCCGGGCAATTGAGCGGATCAGCGCCGTTCCCTTTGGCAGTCCGGGCACGCTTGCGGCCGCCGCCCTGGTCACCGCGGCACTCAAAGAGACGGCCCTCGATCTGTGTGGCTACTGTGGACTTATGTTGCCGGTACTCGAAGATGCCGGCCTCGCCGAACGCAATAATCAAGGAAAAATCCGACTTCCCCAACTGCTGACATATTCCGCAGTGTGCGGCACTGGGCTCGACACCATACCGCTTGCAGGCGACGTCTCTCAGCATCACCTGATGGGACTCCTCTCAGATGTTGGGGCGTTAGGCCGGAAGTTGCAGAAACCGCTCTCCGTTCGTCTGCTCCCGATCCCAGGCAAGCAGGTCGGTGAGATGACCACGTTCGACTTCCCCTATTTTGTGAACACGCAGATTATGGCCGTCGATTAGTGGACGGCTGAGGACGTGTGGAAAACCGTATCATGCTGCAAGGACGGATGGGACAAAAGGGAAGGGCGACTTGGGGGCGACAGCTTCTCGCATGGTCAGCGGTCATGAGTTATTGCGGACTTCTCTACTATCTGTCCGATCAACCGAGATTGCGTCTTCCTCAGGTGATGCCTTCCTCCGATACGGTGGCCCATGTGGCAGCGTACGCCGTATTGGGGTGGCTCTGGACAGTGGCGCTCAGGGAGACGTGGGAGGGGTGTTCGTCCCTGGCCGTCATGCTTTTCGCCCTTCTCTTTACTCTTGGATATGGGCTCAGTGATGAATGGCATCAGAGCTTCGTGCCGGGACGTGTGTCCAGCGCGACCGATGTCGTTGCGGATGTGATAGGCGGCGGACTGGGGGCGGGGAGTTTCTTTCTGTGGACCAGGAGAAGGGCTGGGGAAGATGCCCGACCCTCAGCCAGCGCGCCGACGTCTTAGTCTTGCCAGGGGAGGGGCATGTGTTCAGAGTCTGCGGTGCAGACTCTGACCGGTGCCTGACCAAGAGCCGCAACAATGAACATATCTTCTGTGCCGGTATTGACTATCTGATGGATCACATTGCGTGGTATCTGGAGGGTTGAGTTCGGACCGAAATCCGTATCCTCTCCTTCGACCGTCAAGCGTCCCGAGCCGCGCAACACGACGATGGCTTCTTCACAGTCGTGACGGTGAACGGGCGTCCCACTACCGGGCTTAATGGTCTGCATCCACATTTCTAAGGTTTGCATGCCATGTTCCGGACCGGCCAGGGTCTGGTGTTCCAAGCCGGGGAGGGCAAATTTTTCTACTGTTTTGTTATGGACGACTGGCATCTGTTATTCCTCCTCAAAAGGGTATTATTGCACCAATACCACAGAAGTGAAGTATCTTCGAGACGAGCGGATGGTGATAATACCATGACCATGAGCGAGTAAGGCGGCAGGGGAAGTGCCGACGCGTGAGCAACCTCGACGTGATAGGTTGAGTGTGTCACAATATCCACGTTTGGCTCAATATACCCGGTGGTGGAGAGAGGGAGGTGTCAGTGAAAGGGCACGCCCGACAATTTATGGCGGCAAACGATGTGGTTGTCTCTCCTGAGACGACCCTGGCCGAGGCCGCACGCCAACTTGCCCGGTTGGACATCACTGGCCTGCCCGTCACCGATGCGAACGGGCGAGTTGTCGGCATCATCACCGAAAGCGACATGCTCAATGCCTTTCTTGCCCAGCATTCCAACGACGTGACTGTGGAAACACTGATGACGGAACATGTGATAACCGTCGACGAATTCACCCCTGCGGATCAGGTGCTCACTATTTTACGAGAGCAAAAAATTCACCACTTGCCCGTGGTTCGCCAAGATGTTGTGGTTGGTTTGATCACCCCCCAGACTGTGCTTCACTACATTGTCTCGCATGAATTCCCCTCGCCACCGGACGCCGCCTAGTTGATTTCCAACTCAGGAAAAGACCTCGGCTCTATCTCCTCGGCTTACTCCGTCTGGCCTATCAAGAGGTGTGTCATATATGAAAGATGAATCCCTACCTCATATATCCCAGCGTTACTGGCGCACGAATCTTCTCATTGTCGGAGCCCTGCTCAGCGTCTGGTTTATCGTCTCTTTTGGGCTGTCCATTATCTGTGTTGACGGGCTGAACACCATCCGGCTGGGCGGTTTTCGGCTTGGTTTTTGGATGGCGCAACAGGGCTCGATGTATGTCTTTGTCATCCTGATCTTCGTGTACGTGTGGCTGATGAATCGTTTAGATCGGGAATACGGCCTGGAGGAGCAAGAAGAGGTGCGCAGCGAGCGGGGTGCCCAGTGATGGACCTCTTTCCGACAGATCCGGTCAAAACGTGGACCTTCATCATCGTTGGCCTTTCGTTCGCGCTCTATATCGGTATCGCCTGGCGAGCCAAAGCCGAGTCAACGAGTGACTTTTATGTTGCTGGCTCGCGGGTCGGTGCTGTCGCGAACGGCATGGCGACCGCCGCCGGGTGGATGAGTGCGGCCTCGTTTATCTCGATGGCGGGCATGATGTCCTTCCTGGGACGTGACGGTGCGATGTATCTGATGGGCTGGACGGGCGGGTATGTGCTCTTGGCCCTGTTGCTTGCTCCATACCTGCGGAAGTTCGGGAAATACACCGTGCCGGACTTTGTTGGCGAACGCTATTACTCGCAGACCGCCCGGGTCGCCGCGCTTGTCTGCGCCATCTTTGTCTCGTTTACCTATGTGGCCGGTCAGATGCGTGGGGTCGGTGTCGTGTTTGCGCGTTTCTTAGAAGTTCCGGTTGAATTCGGTGTGGTTATCGGCATGGCCATCGTCTTTATCTACGCCGTAACCGGTGGACAAAAAGGCATTACCTATACGCAGGTCGCCCAATAC
>WTHD01000235.1 GCA_011523265.1 Candidatus Binatota bacterium | reverse complement strand
GAATAGGGCGCGCCCAACCGGTCCGTCATCAACCGGTCCGCTCCAGGCCCCTATCCAACGGGCGGCTATTCCCGTCTTCTCGGGTATCGGGCCGGTGACGATTGAAGTCCAGCGCGCTGACAGTAGTTTTTCCGGTATCGACGCTCAGCTCAGCGGTCTGGTTGGCGCTGGAGACCTCGGTGGGGGCGGAGGATTCGGCGACTATGGTCGGGGGCTGCGGAAGGTTGGTCTTGACGTCGCCCTGGTGATTGACGCCACGGACAGTATGCAGTTTGTGATCGATTCGGTTCGTGACCGCTTGACGAAGCTGGTGACACTGTTGCGAAAGCTCGTCCCCACCTCCCGGATCGGTGTTGTGGCCTATCGAGACAGGGGCGAAGAATATGTCACCAAATGGGTTGACCTAAGTTTTTCCACACCCAAGCTCAAAGGTTTTTTGGCCAATCTGCACTCTGACGGCGGCGGCGATTGGCCGGAAGCGGTGTATGAAGGTATGGACGCGGCCATGAATGATCTGAGCTGGCGAAAACGCTCACGTCGGGTGGTGATTCTTGTCGCTGGCTCGCCGCCCCATCCGGAGAGCATGGGTAGCGTGCTGGGCTTGGCGCAAGGGTTCCAGGCGCGGGGGGGAGTGGTCAGCGTGATGGACCTGGCTGATAAGATGCACGAGGACTTTGAGTACGCGCTCTGGGAGCAGAGCGGAAAAATTATGAATGTCGCCTTTACGCCAACGCCGCTACCGAGTTTCTACCGCGAATTCCGGCATACCATGGCGTCTGTGGCTCGGGCCGGCGGGGGGGACTTTATCCCGCTGACTGAGGAAAAGGAATTGACCAAGAACATCATCATTATGACCTTTGGTTCGCGCTGGGAAGTGGAGATGGCAAAATACTTGCGGGACTTGGAGTAGTCAGTCCGTTGAGTCCGTTGAGTCTTGACCCAATGACCCAACAGACCCAATGACACAAGGAGTACAAACGTGCGGCGTCTGGTTTCCATTATCGGTATGATCTCTCTGAGCCTGAACCTGGGTTGGCTGAACTCCGAGGTCGAGGCGGCGTCTATTGGTGAACTCTCTGCCCGGGCGAAGCAGGCTCGGAGCAGGGCTAATGCGCTCAAACAAGGGAGTTGGGATGCGCAGGCCAAGCTGCAAGCCATTCAAATCCTTGGCCCGGTTGCCTTAGAGTTTGTTGCACTCCCCAATTTGGCCCAGTCAGTTAAAACCCCATCGAGCAAAAAAGCCATTCGCGATATCTACGAGACGCTCCAGGGCCCCCTCAACGATATCTATACCGGCAGTTTCAGGCGTGTTGACCAGATGACGCAAGATGTCATTGCGCGGGATGGCGACCTGGAGGCCGTGCAGGACTCACAGGAATATCGCGCGGAACAAGGGGTGGCTGCGCGCGCCTTATACTTCTTGAACTGGCTGAACTACATCGGCTCGTTCACGTTCGATGAGAAGAAAAAGGAAACCCTGCTGACCAAAGCCATGAACGGCTTTGGGGAATTCGCGGTTGGCGATCAGGCCTCACGGCTCAAGAACGAGAGTCTGTTCGGTCGAGCGCTGAGCGAGCGCGAACTTGAGAAGTTTGACTGGGCCGTGCGAGATTTTGAACTGCTGCTCAAACAGCCCGGCGTGTCTGCCGATATGAAACGGAAGGCCCAGAGGGCGCTGGAGCAGACGCGGCGCTATGCCAAGCGTGGCGGGAAAAGCCAACCTTCTCCGACGGAGTTGGCGCAAGCTCAATTCCAGCAGGCAAAAAATATTGCCAGGCAGAGTCGAAATGCGAGCGGCAAGAAGCGCAGCCAGTTGCGCGGTCAACTCCTGGGATTGATTCTTGAACTCCGCAAGGCTGGTGGGAAGTGGCAGGACCGAGCCGATGCGTTAATACAGGCAGAGCTGACGCGCGAGGAAGAACTCGTCATCGCCGAGCAGGAAAACCCGTTTCCGCCCTGGTTGAAAGCCAAGGAGCATATGCAGAAACGGCGCTTTGCCAAAGCGGTCCCTTTTCTTGAGGAAGTCATTGCTTCAAACGATCCCAACGCGACCGTGTATCAGACAGATGCGCAATACTACCTTGGCGTTGGGCTGTACGAACAACGTCGCTATCGACAAGCCATCAACACCCTGGATACTTTCCTCAGCAACGGGGGGGCAAAGACCAAGCATGCGGCTGACGCGGAATACTTTCAGTTCAAGGCGGCGGAGTCGTTATACGCCCGGGATCAAAGTGCGCAGAACGGGCAGCTGTATGTGCAGGCGATTCGCGACTTTGCGCGGAAATACCCTAGGCATCGGTCCATCTACGAAGCCCACTTCCGGCTGGGTGAGTATTACCAGGAGCACGAGGAATATTTGAAGGCGGCTGATGCGTATAAAAAGGTGCGCGGTGCACCGGCGTTCCGGGTGCGGGCCGACTATGCCACGCTCCAGTCGTACTTTGAAGTTCTGCACGCGATTGAAGACGGCGATACCGGTAGTGGGCTGAGCGAAGATGAGATCCGCCAGCGGATTGGAACCAGCCTGGACGCCTACTGGAAGAACAGCGCGACCTTGGCTAAGAGCAGTCCCAGACTGGTGAAGCGGGATCCCTATCGCGAATATCCGGGCAAGGTCAGCGTGATGCATGCCGTCTATTTGAGTCACGATATGGACGCGAACGCCGAACAGATCGTCTCTTTTCTTGAAGGCTTTGAGGAGAAATATCCGAAGCAGCCTGAGGCGTTTGAAACCGTTGCCCGGACCCGGTTGGTCGCCCTGCAGAAGACCGGACGCTATGCCGAGCTCGCAAGAGACGTGGATACGATTTTAGAGCGCTATCAGGCCGACAAACAAGAGGAACTCCTTGCCGGCCTGTCTGGTGTGCTGGAAAAAGATATCCGTAAACTCCGCCGCCAGGATGATAAAGACAGCGAACTCATTGCCAAGCGGACGCTGGTGCGCCTGCATGAAACATGGCTCAAGAATGATGGCGAATTTGCGGAGGATCAGTCCCCGGATCGTTTCCACTATGATCTCGCTCAGCTCTATCTCGATACCCAGCAATACGACAAGGCTGAGCTTATCTATAGGGACCTTGAGCAAAAGCAGGGAGCCTATGCGCTTGTCGCTATTGTCGGACTCGCCCAGGTCTCTGAGGTGCGAGGAGATAAAAAACGGGCGCTTGTCCTGTGGGAAGCCATGCTCAAGGGTACCCAGGTTGGTGATCCGCTGTGGTTTCGCGGGACGTTTGAAGTGGCCCGGCTGAATGACACCCTTGGCAATGCGGACCAAGCGTGTAAGACGGTCAATAGCGCTCAAAAAATGCTGAAACGGCTTGGTGATGCCAGTCTCAAGACCAAGATTCAGAACTTTGCCAGCCAAACGTGTGGGGCATAGACGCCTCTTTGTTCTCGACCGTCTTCTGAGGGGCACGCCATCGTGCCTCTTCGCGCTTCTGTCTCAGAGGAAAATCTCGACTCATGAAAATCGCTGACAACGCCGCAAAGAGGAAACATGTCCCGCATCTGCCCGTCGAGGGAGGACATGTTTCCTCTTTGAATCCACGTTCCGCCTTCCACTGGGGCGGCTATGCACCTCGGGTCACGGAGGGTCGTTTGGTTGCCATGGATGCCATGCCTGAGGATCCGGACCCCTCTCCTCTTGGGCGCTCCTATGTAGAGGCCGTCAATGACGCGCTCCGCATCCGCCAACCTATGGTGCGGGAAAGCTGGCTCAGGAACGGACCGGGCAGTGGAATCCGTGGGGGCGAACCTTTTGTCGCGCTCGGTTGGGAGAAGGCGCTTGATCTTGTGGCCGCCGAACTCGAACGTATCCGGAGCACATTCAGCAACCGGGCGATTTATGCCGGCTCGTACGGCTGGGGCAGTGCCGGCTCCTTCCATTTCCCCCAAGGACAATTGCATCGCTTCCTCAATCTCTTCGGTGGCTTTGTACGTTCCATCAACACCTACAGCCACGCCGCAGCCGATGTGGCCATGCCCTATATTGCCGGGAATTTTTTTCGTCTGCTGGTCGAGCAGGCCTCGTGGCAGACGATCGCCCGACATTCCGAACTTGTGGTAGCGTTTGGCGGGATGCCCCTCAAAAACGCGCAAGTAGCCTATGGCGGAGTAGCCCGGCATCGAACCCGAGAGGGCCTTGAGGCCTGTCGGCAGGCCGGTGTCGAATTCCTGAATATCGGTCCGGTGAAAAACGACACTGCCGACTTTCTGCGGGCTGAATGGCTGACCCCGCGCCCCAATACTGATGTGGCGCTGATGCTCGGTCTGGCCCATACCCTGGTCAAAGAGGGACTGGCCGATTTTGAATTTTTGACGCGGTACTGTGTCGGCTTTGAGCGGTTTCGACCGTATCTCATGGGCGAAAGCGATGGACAGCCCAAGGATGCGCACTGGGCGGCCGGTATCACCGGCCTGAAGGCTGAGACGATTGCCACGCTGGCGCGGCGGATGGCCGCCAAGCGCACGCTGATCACGATAGCCTGGTCCCTCCAACGGGCGGATCATGGCGAGCAGAGCTATTGGATGGCAATCACCCTGGCCGCCATGTTGGGACAGATCGGCCTCCCCGGCGGAGGGTTTGGCTATGGCTACTCTTCCGTCGCTACGGTCGGAAACCCGTCCTCTCGCATTCCCTGGGCCACACTCGACCGCTGTGCCCACCCGGTTGACGATGTCATTCCGGTTGCCAGGATTGCCGATCTGTTGCTGAATCCGAACACGGAATTCGACTATAACGGACGCCGAGCGACCTATCCTGATATTCGTTTGGTCTACTGGGTGGGCGGTAACGTCTTCCATCACCATCAGGATTTGAACCGCCTGCTACGGGCCTGGCAAAAGCCGGAAACCGTTATCGTCCATGAGCCGTGGTGGACGCCCATGGCGCGCCACGCGGATATCA
>WTHD01000490.1 GCA_011523265.1 Candidatus Binatota bacterium | reverse complement strand
GCTCTCGATATTGTCGGCTTGAGCCACAGGAAAGACCATTTTCCCAACCAGATGTCAGGCGGTGAACAACAACGGGTGGCCGTTGCCAGGGCAATTGTCGCTGATCCGGAACTCATTGTCGCCGACGAACCGACTGGCGATCTTGACGCTCAGAATGCCAACGACATTCTCGATCTCTTACGTCAGCTCAAGTATGAACTGAATAAGACTATCTTGATGGTGACGCACGACCCACGTGCCGAACGCTATGTAGACTATACTATCCATCTCGATAAAGGGCTCTTGACCGACGAGGGCACGCCCTCGGGCACCACTCCGAGTACAACAAACGAGGTGGGGACCAACACATGACTCTTGGGACTTTTGTCTGGTGCAACTTAGGTCGCAACCGCTTCCGGAGTATTTTGACGGCTTTGGCCGTTGCTTTTTCAACCTTTCTGGTCTGCGCAGTCCTCACCCTGCCCTCGGTCCGGGACGGCATGCTATCGAGCACCGCTGGTAGCCTTCGTCTTGCCACCAGTCACAAAGCTGGGCTCAGCTACTGGCTCCCCTTGGCTCATGCCCAACGGGTACGCACGTTACCGCATGTGGCAAGTGTCAACCACTGGACTTGGTTCGGAGGCATCTACACCGATCCTACGGAGCAGTTTCCCAATTACGCTATTGACCCAGAAACGGTCGCCGAGACTTGGCCGGATTTTGATTGGGATACGCAAACGTTGGAGACGTTCAAGCGGATACGCAACGGCGCCCTCGTTGGGGTGCGGACAATGGAGCAGTTTGACTGGGAAGTAGGTGACGAGATTACCCTACGTGACAGCGTCTTTGCCCTGGATTTGTCATTCAAGATTATTGACCAGATTCCAGCCAGTCCTGACGAGCCGCTCGCCGTGGCCTTTTGGTTCTCCCGCACCTACCTTGAAGAGTCGGTGCCAAACGGCTTCGATCATGTCTCCACCCTGTGGATTCAAGTTGACGAGCCGCAGCATCTTAACACTGTCAAGGCGGCGATTGATGACTTGTTTCGCAACTCCTCAGCGCAGACCGACACGCAGACTGAATTTTCGATGTTCGCCAGTTTTTTGAGCTCATTTGATGGCCTGATTGCCGTTGTAATGCTTATCGGTCTCCTTGTTGTTGGGGCCATTGCCCTCATTGTGGCGAACACGGCAGCGATCAGTATGCGTGAACGGACCGCAGACGTAGCAGTCCTCAAAACCTTGGGCTTTCGGCGGTGGACGATCTTCAGGCTCTTGCTGAGCGAAAGCTTGCTGGTCGCCAGTCTCGGCGGGGGATTAGGCGCAGGATTGGCCTATCTCGTCCTGAACGCCGGCAGCAGCTCCTGGGCTCCATTCTTGGGGCCCTTGAGTCTCTTCATCATGCCGGTGTCGGTCGTCGTTATCGGGCTTGTCCTTGCCCTGGTGATCAGCCTCTTAGCCGGTATTATCCCCGTCTTCAATGCCACCCGCCTCAATGTGGTTACCGCACTGCGACAGATTGCGTAAACGATGTCTATCCCACTCAAATATAATCTTCGCAATCTCCTAGTGCGCAGGACAACAACCCTCGCAACAGCCGGTGGTATCGCCCTGGTGATCCTCGTCATCATCCTTCTCCTTTCGCTCCTGAATGGCCTGCAGCGTCTACTTCTCAATGCGGGCAGCCCAGACACTCTTATTGTCATGCGCAAAGGAGCGACGAGCGAGTCAGTCAGTTTTGTCCAGCGGGATCAGTTGCAGGCGCTCCGCTATCTGTCGGGTATCTCGGCTACGCCAGACGGTGATCCCTCAGTCTCGCCCGAATTAATCGTCCAGCCCTTGCTTGAGAGCAAAACCGGCGGACAGGAGATGGTCGTCGCCCGTGGAGTGACCCCGATGGCGTTCCACACGCATAAAAATGTCAGTCTGATTGCCGGGCGAGTACCTCGTCCTTCCCTCGGTGAGGCGGTTATAGGCATCTCTGTCGCTGAGCGCTATAAGGGGGCGGCTCTCGGAGAGACGCTTCAGTTCGGACAGCGTGACTGGACTGTGGTTGGGCTCTTCAGCGCTCAGGGGACCGTCCATGAGTCAGAGATTTGGGTGGACATCGATGACCTTTTCACCGACGCTAACCGTGCAAATTACTCGACCATACGCCTGACGCTGGCAGATAACGCCGACCGTGATGCCCTTATCAGGCGCATTGCTGAAGACCCGCGGATCGCCTTGGAAGCAAAACCGGAAACCGTCTACTACGAGGAACAGACTGAGGGGATGAATGGCCTGTATATGCTGACAGCCCTGCTTGCCGTGATTATGGCTACCGGGGCTGTTTTTGGAGCGATGAATACGATGTTTGCAGAGGTTGCCCGTCGCACGGCTGAGATTGCTACGCTGCGTGCCCTCGGTTTTAGCCGAACAACGATACTCGCCTCGTTCGTCACTGAGAGTGTCTGCGTGGCAATGCTGGGCTATGTTGTCGGCGTCATGCTTGGCGGAAGCTTGGTCGTTCTGGTGAATACTATCCTGAAGGGCGTCGCCTTCCAATTGCCTTCATTCTCGACAGTAATGATCAACCTCCATTTCTCTGCCAACACACTTCTCATTGCCTTTCTCTTGGCCACGCTCATGGGCGTCCTGGGTGGATTCCTGCCAGCTTGGCGGGCAGCTCAGTTGGGCGTGACCGAAGCGCTCCGCAGAGCCTAGGTCAAGGGAATGCGCTTACGCTGTCCTGGGGAGCAATAAATATGGCTACCGAAGCTCCCTCTCCTTCAGGACCCAATATTAATCGCTTGCAGATCACCCCTGATGCCAAACAGGCACCCAGGCACCGTCGGCTCTGGTGGATAACGCCTCTCGTTGTGCCCATCATTTTTTTTGCAGGCGCTGGCGCATGGGTGTACCGTACCACTCTCGACCACCCTCCCCTTGTCCGAGTGGCCTTTGCTCAGTTTGCCGGTGCCGGGGAAAAAGTGGGTAGTCCAGTCTTGTCAGGCGCGGGGTACATTGTCACCGGTGACCGATACATCTCCCTGGGCGTGAGAGTCCCCGGACGTATTGACGAGTACACCGCTGAAGAAGGAGATTTTGTCCGTAAAGGAGACGTTCTGGTCCGTCTCGATAGCCGTGATTACCAGGCTGTCCTGCGGAAGAATCAGGCTAATCTGGCTCTCAAGAAGGCCAATCAAGTTCTGAAACGCAAGAAATTCGAGCGCATAAGTGAGCTGCATGCCTCCAGCATCGTTTCCGATGAGACCCTGGATGTTGCCGAGCACGAGTTGGCTGCAGCCCAGGCTGAGATTCATCAGGCCGAGGCCGATATCGACCTAGCGAAGGTCAACCTGGACCACACCACGCTCACAGCTCCAGTCAGCGGCGTTGTGCTGGCCAAGCTCAAAGAAGTGGGGGAGATAGCTGTGCCTGGAGGCTTTTTTGGCTCGGGCGATTTAATCCGCCTCGCCAATGTGAATGATCTGCGCTGCGAAGTCGATATTAACGAAGTTGACTTTCGCCAAGTCCGTCTCAATCAGCAAGCCGAGGTTGTCCCGGATGCCTATACCGACCGCAAATACCCCGCCCAAGTTGTCAAGATTTATCCGCAGGTTAATCGTCAGAAAGGGACGATTAAAGTTGAGCTTAAACTGAACAAGGTCGATGAATACCTGCGGCCGGATATGTCGGTCAGAATCAACTTTCTACCTACAGCTTCCACGGCACAAACCGGCGCTCCGCGTGCCATCGTCCCGGTGGCGAGTCTACACGGCGAAGGACAGGACACTTTTGTGTGGACAGTACACAACGGTCAGATCCAGCGTACGGCGGTCGAGGTGGGCAAAGATTTGGGCGAGAATGCTGAGATCAGCAGCGGCTTAGAAGGTGGCGAAATGCTTGTCCTCTTCAGTCCAACAGCTCTCAAGGAAGGGATGTCCGTCAGTGTTTCCCAGGAACCGTTGCCACACTAGAAGGCCCAAGTAGGCACCAGCAAATCTCTAAGTCGTCTCTTTCATACAGCTCCCCCACCTCTACACGTCTCTCGTCATTACATGCCTTTGGAGGAAATCGTGAAAAAAACATTCTGGAGTCATACTCTATTGATCATAGGTTGGCTGATTGGGAGCATCCAGCTCGGCTGGACCGAGGTACGCCCGGGAGACGTAATCTCCGACAAGAATGTCACTCAGGCTGAAGGACTGCTCACCCCAGCTACGCGTTGGATGGTCGAACGAGGCATGCCGATCCAGATTGTCAAGTCCAAGCAGGTTCGCTTGCCAGCTGCCTATCAAGAAGCCACAGATAAGTACGCCGACCAAGTAGAGCTATCAGCCGACGGTCGAGAGTTGTCTCACTATGTAGCCGGACTCCCTTTCCCACAGATCGATATCAATGATCCTTTGGCTGGATTCAAGATTATGTGGAACTACGAACAGAAACCGTATGATAATGTCGGCAGCTCAGTGACTCTCCGCTTGATCAACAATAAAGGAGAGGTTGACCGTATCTTTCCGGACCGGTGGCGACGGTTGAAGTGGACGGGGCGTCTCTGGCTCGATCCTAAGCCGACTGTTCCCCATACGCCTGCGTTGACATACACAGATTTGTTGGGTCCTTCGCCTTTTCCTTTTCCTGATGCGATTGGTCCAGCGTTTCTTCTCAGCTTCCGCTATCTCGCTCCGAATGCTGCGGACGATACCTACTGGTATGACCCCTTGAGTCGTCGGGTCGGGCGCATCACCGAAATGAACCGGGGAGCTCTCGTCACCTCGGATGTGGACTTTGATTCTCTGTGGGGTTTTAATGCCAAGGTGAGCTTTTGGACTTTTCGTGTCTTGGCCGAAAAAGAGATCCTCGCAATTGTGCACAGTGGCAAATACGGGGATAGCTCAATATGGTGTTCTCCTCAGGACGAGTCCCGCGAGCTTTTAGGGGCTTTCCCCTGCGCTCCTTGGGAGAAGCGTCGGG
>WTHD01000462.1 GCA_011523265.1 Candidatus Binatota bacterium | reverse complement strand
CATCCGATATCGTGCCGGCCGACCAGTCGCAATTCTTTTACGGCTGGGTGATTGTCGGCTGTTCCTTCACGGTGTTGTCCGCCGCGTACGGGATTCAGTTTTCTTATGGGGTGTTCATGCCGGAAATTTCGGCGGAGATGGGCTGGGGACGGACGAGTTTATCCCTCGCCTATTCGGTGTACGTGTTTGTGTATAGTGCCCTCGGGATTGTGGCAGGCGTGTATACGGACCGCTGGGGCCCACGTCTTGTGGTGGGAGTTGGTGGCGTCTTATTGGGGAGTGGAGTCATGCTGCTGAGTCAGATACAGGCCTTGTGGCAACTCTACCTCTTTCTCGGCGGTATTGCCGCCCTCGGCATGAGTGCCGTCTTTGTTTTGTGCCGTGTAACGCGACCGTGGTGCGTTGGTTTATCCGGCGGCGTGGTCTCGCCCTCAGCATGAGCACCAGTGGCTCCAGCTTTGGGAACTGCTTCATTCCGCCGCTGGCCGCCCTTCTCATTACGACCTATGGATGGCGCACCGCCTATCTGCTTCTTGGCTTGGGTGGGCTAGTGATTGTTACGCTGTGCGCGCGCTTCATCGTCCGTGACCCCGAACGTTTGGGTCTCCGCCCGGACGGTATCCAGCCCGTTTTATTATCAGCAGAGGCGCTCTCCGGCCCGCGCGTCTCTCACAACCGGCGCGATGCATGGACCCTCGCGTCCGCTCGTCGGACGGTTTCCTTCTGGATGCTGGTTGCCGTTTTTACGATGACTTGGCTGGTTGTGTTCATGCCGCTAGTCCATATTGTGCCCTTTGCCATAGACCTGGGCGTATCGCAGGTGACCGCCGCCACGTTGATCAGCGTGATTGGCTTGGCCGGTTTCTCCGGCCGCCTGATTACCGGCCCGCTATCCGACCGTTATGGCCGCCTGCTGACCTTAGGCACCTGTCTGACTTTAGAAGCCGTGGCGTTCTTTGGTTTGGCGGTCAGTTCCGGCCTCTCCTTGCTCTACCCGTCGGCAGCGCTGTTCGGTCTTTCGTATGGTGGGACCACGGCTCTGTTCCCGGCGATCGTCGGCGACTTCTACGGACGGCTGGCGGTCGGGGCGATCGTTGGTTTCATTTTTTCCCTGGCCGGTTCCATGGCGGCCTTCGGTCCCATGGCCGCAGGCTATATCTATGATGTATACGGGAGTTATGATCTCGCCTTTCTGATGAGTGCGTCCTTCAATCTTTTTAGCGTAATGTTGTTGTGTTTTGTGAAGCAACCGGCGGCGTTCCCCCCAGGCCGTCTAGCCGGATAACCAGGAGGTATTATGCCCTCTGCACGGGTCAATGGTGTCAACTTAGCCTATGAGCTGCACGGGACAGGCGACCCGCTTGTGCTCATCCATGGGGCGCAGAGCGACCGGAGCATTTTTGCCAATCTGCTGCCAGATTTTGTGGATCAATTCCAGGTCCTCATCTTTGACCAACGTGGCTCTGGTCAGAGTGAAAAGCCGGACGTCGAATACACAATCGGTATGATTGCCGATGATACCGCCGCGCTCATGGATCACCTGGACTTCTCACCCGCACATGTGTATGGCGTCTCAATGGGAGGGATGATTGCCCAGGAATTGGCCATCCGGCATGGGGCTGCTGCCCGCTCCCTGGTGTTGGGCTGCACCACCCCTGGTGGCCCGCAAGCCGTTAGCCTAGAGGGCGAAGCCATCCGGAATTCCCATTCAACAGCCGCGCTCTCCGCAGAAGAGCGCGGTCGGGCACTCGCCGAGACCGCCTTTACCAAAGGCTATGTCGAACAGCACCCTGAGCTTATCCCAGCCTTGATTGAAGCACGCAAAAAGCAGCCCCTCGACCCGGTAGGCTTTGCGCGTCGGATGCGGGCGGCCTATGCGCACAATACGTTCGACCGCCTCTCCCAGATTACCTGTCCGACCCTGGTCATTACGGGAAAGGCCGATGCCTTGATCGCCTGGGAGAATTCACAACTCCTGGCTGAACATATTGCCGACTCCGAACTCGTGGTTCTGGAACCGGCCGGTCATGTGTTCTGGGTCGAGCAACCGGAGCGGTCGAGAGAGGCCATCCTCACATTTTTGCAGAAACAGAAAGGCTAAGGATCAACTATGGCCAACAAAGAAGTGACAAAAAATAGTCAAGCCCGGATGATACGGAGCTGGATGCTCGGTCTGCACGCGACGCATATTACCGACATTGGTGGCCGGCTGGGGTATTTCACCGAGCTGCAGCGACGCGGCGGAACGGTCTCGGCCGAGGCACTCGCCGAAACCCTGGAACTCGACCCCTGGCGGACAAAAGTCTGGTGTCAGGCTGCGTGTGCAGTGGGAATACTCCAGGCCGACGGAGACACGCAGTTCACCTTTGCGCCGTTTATGGACGAACTGCTCGGCGATGACGCTCCCGAGTTACTGACCTCCCATGTCCTGGCCAGCCTGTCGCGGGACTTCCCGGCCTATCCCGATGCCTTTCGGACCGGAGCGCTCAAAACTTTTCACGACCATGACGAAGACTTCTTTCACCGTCAGGGCAAGGTCTCGGCCCTACGGGCACCGGTCGTGGTGGCGGCGGCCCGCAAGCTGCCTGGTATGGAAGAGCGACTTGCGGCCGGGGGGAGGGTCATGGATATCGGCTCCGGGAGTGGGACCGTGATCGTGCGCTTTGCCCAGGAGTTCGCACACTGCCGCGTGACCGGTATCGAGCCGCTGCCTTATTTTGTACAAGCTTCTCGGAAGCTGCTTCAGGAGCAAGGGCTCAGCAACCGGGTTGAGGTGCGCTCAGTCGGCGGGGAAGCGCTGTCCTTTGAGAACGAGTTTGATCTCATCACCATGGTCCAGGTTTTTCACGAGCTGCCCGACGCAAAAAAAGCCGACATCCTGCGTGGCTGCCAGCGCGCGCTCAAGCCCGGCGGCAGCCTGCTGCTGGTCGATCGTTGTGCTCCCGAAACAGGAGCCGACCTCCACGACCGACGCTTTACCATGAGTATTCTGGAGCAGTGGTTCGAGGTCACCTGGGGGAATATCGTCAACACTCGGAGTGATATTCTCGCCATGCTGCACGAGACCGGATTCAGCGTCACCCAAGAGAATCCGGATATCGTGCCGACGTATTGGACGTTTGTCGCCCAGAAGCACGCCTAGAATCGGAACGGAGTGGAATATGAGTCGATCAGGTCTCGTCCTCTACCACGGTATCGAGAGTGGCCCCGAACTGAAGCAGTACGGGCTCCTGGCAGAAAACGCCGGCTATGAATCCCTGTGGGTTACGGAGCGCTATTTCCACGAAGAGATCTTCTCGCTGCTCGGCTATCTCGGAGCGGCGACCGAGCGGATCAAGCTCGGCGTTGGTGTCACAAATCCGTATACGCGCAACCCCGCGCTCCTCGCAATGGCAACGGCCACGCTGGACCGGATTACGGGCGGGCGCTTCGTGTTGGGGCTGGGACGCAGCGAACGCGAGGTGATCCAGGGTAGGATGGGGATGGCCTACGGCAATGCTCAGGCCGCTATGCGGGGCGGCGTCTCCCTGCTGAAACGGCTGCTGTCCGGTGAACGGGTGTCCGACACGGCAGGACCGTTTACGCTCAGGAATGCCCGCCTCGCCACCACGCCGATCCAGCACCAGCTGCCCATCTATCTTGCGGCGATTGGAAAAAAAGGGCTGCGTCTGGCCGGGGCGATTGCCGACGGCGTTTTGTTGAACGCCTATGTTCCCCCGTCCTATGTCACCTATGCAGTGGAAGAGATCCGCAGCGCGGCCCAGGAGGCTGGCCGCGATCCCCAATTGATCGATATCGCCTGCATGCTGGTCATTCGCCTGACCGACGATCCGCAACGCCTGTTGCCAACCCTCAAAAAGCGTATTGTCCGCCTGCTTGACGAAGCCTATGTGGGTGAGATCCTGCTTGACAAGGGGGGATTCGATCCGTCTATCCTCGGGCCGTTACGAGAGTCGTATGCCAAAGACGGCGGCACAGAGGCGGTACAACTCATCACCGACGAGATGGTGGCGTCCTTCTATCTCATCGGCTCGGAAGAGCAGTGCCGACAGCGGATCGCCGAGTATCGAGCCGCCGGGGTGGACCTGCCGCTCATCCTGCCGCGGCTTGAAGACTATGCGCGTGTGGCGGACGCCTTTCGACCGGGAAGGTGAGCCTCCGGTGTGTCGATTGCTCTCCTCCCCGAGTAGCCGCACGTCCGGCAGTTCGATATAAACAGTCCCTTCAAGAAAGGAGTTCCTATGAAACTTGCAATAGGCATTGGCTATTCCGGTGGCCGGGTCGAGCTCCCCCTGGATATGATCCTCAAAGCGGAAAAGCTGGGCTATGACTCCGTCTGGAGCGCGGAGGCGTACGGCTCCGACGCGGTGACGCCGCTGGCCTATCTGGCGGCCAAGACCTCACGGATCAAACTCGGCACCGGGATTCTCCAGATTCCGGCCCGCACACCGGCGATGTGCGCCATGACCATGTCAACCCTGGATGCCCTGTCGAACGGCCGGGTGATTGTCGGTTTGGGGATGTCCGGCCCGCAGGTTATCGAAGGCTGGCACGGCATGTCTTACAGCCGTCCGGCCGCCCGCATTCGCGAGTATGTTGAAATCCTGCACAAGATTTGGGACCGTCAGGAGCCGGTTTCATTAGACGGCAAGGTGTATCAACTACCCTATCAGGGCGAAGACGCCAGCGGGCTGGGCAAGCCCCTCAAGTCGATCCTGCACTCACGCCGCCTGCCCGTCTATCTGGCAACCATGAAGCCGCTCAGCATCCGCATCACGGCCGAACTCGCCGACGGCTGGCTGCCGATCTGGTTCTCGCCCTATCGGATGGATATGTTCACGCCCGACCTGGAAAAAGGTTTTGCCCGGGCCGGTAGCGGCAAGTCGCTGGAGAATTTCGACATCCTGGCCGGCTGTACCGTGGTGATCGGAGACGATGTCAAAGCCTGCCTGGCCCAACTCAAGCCGACCCTGGCGCTCTACGTCGGTGGGATGGGAGCCAAAGGCAAGAACTTCCACAACGAGATGGTCTCGAAGTACGGCTATGCGGACGTGGCGGCTGAGATCCAGGATCTCTATCTGTCCGGCCGGAAGAAAGAGGCGACCGAGTTAGTCCCGGATGAGCTGTGCGATGAAATCTCATTGTGCGGTCCGCCCGAACGGATTCGCGAGCGTTTCAAAGTCTGGGAGTCCGCCGGGGTTTCCACCATGATGGTGCAGTCGGGTCAGCCTGAGGCGTTGGCCTTGATGGCGGATATTGCAGGAACAAATCAGTAGGGCGGAAAAGAACATTTTTTCAGGAGAGCAGTATGAGTCAGTCCATTTCAGCCAACGATCCCTATGAACGAAAACGGGTGGCCGTACTCGATAGTGAGTTGGCCTATGTCGATACCGGCAGCGGCGACCCTGTCGTGTTTCTGCACGGCAACCCCACCTCTTCATATCTGTGGCGCAACATTATTGCCGAGGTCGAAGGGAGTGCGCGTTGCCTGGCGCCCGACCTGATCGGCATGGGCGATTCGGGCAAGAACCCCGCGGGTTCCTACCGTTTTGTTGACCACGCCCGCTATCTGGACGCCTGGTTTGACGCCGTTGGGCTCGATCAACACACGCACAACGTCACCCTGGTAGTTCACGACTGGGGCTCGGCCCTGGGTTTCCACTGGGCCCACCGTCATCAGGACAGCATCAAGGCCCTGGTCTATATGGAGGCCATTGTGCGTCCCCTGACGTGGGAGACCTTCCCCGAGGCCGCACGCAAAGTCTTTCAGGGCTTTCGTTCGCCCGCCGGAGAGGAGATGGTGCTTCAGAATAATGTCTTTGTCGAGCGGGTGCTGCCCGGCAGCGTAGTGCGGAAACTGACCGAAGAAGAGATGGCCGTCTACCGCAAGCCCTACACCGAGCCGGGCGAGTCGCGCCGGCCCACGCTGACCTGGCCGCGCCAGATTCCGATCGAGGGTGAGCCGCCCGACGTGGTCGAGATTGTCGAACAATACGGGCAGTGGTTGTCAACCAGCGATGTGCCCAAACTCTTCGTGAATGCCGACCCCGGGGCGCTCCTGACCGGCTCGCAACGCGAGTATTGCCGGACCTGGCCGAATCAAAAAGAAATCACCGTCACGGGCTCGCACTTTATTCAGGAAGACGCGCCGCAGGAAATCGGGCAAGCCATAGCCGATCTTTTACGAGGACTCTAGCACCGCATCGTCAGACGGAGGACCGCATGACCTACACCGCCCTTCAATTTGAAAAAAAAGACCAGATCGCCATCATTACCCTGAACCGGCCGGATTCCGCGAACGCGCTCAATATCGATCTGGCGCGCGATCTGATGCAGGTGTCGCTCGAATGCGACGAGGACGCGGATATTCGAGCCGCTATCATGACCGGCAACGGCCGCATGTTCTGCGCCGGTGGGGACCTGAAAAGCTTTGCCGCCCAGGGCGACCAACTGCCCGCCCATATGAAGGAAGTGACCACCTATCTGCACGGCGCAGTGTCCCGTTTTGCCCGGATGGACGCCCCGTTGATCGGGGCGGTGAACGGCACGGCCGCGGGAGCGGGCATGAGCTTGGCGTGCTCATGTGACATTGTTTTTGCCGGCGAGTCGGCGAAATTCACCATGGCCTATACGCGCGCCGGGCTGACCCCGGACGGCTCTTCGACCTATTTCCTGCCGCGTATCGTCGGCATGAAGCGGGCCTTTGAGCTGGCGGTCACCAACCGGCTGTTGTCAGCCCAGGAAGCCGAAGCCTGGGGCATTGTGAACCGTGTTGTCCCGGACGCGGATTTGCTGGCCGAAGCGAAAAAACTGGCCACTGAGCTCGCCTCGGGGGCAACCGGCGCGCTCGGGGGCGCCAAACGGCTCCTCCACAGCGGCTGGACGGAAACGCTTGAAACCCAGATGGAAAACGAGACCCAGTCCATTGCCGCGCGCGCCAAGACCGACGACGGCAAAGAAGGCATTGCGGCCTTCCTGGAGAAACGCGCCCCCCGCTTTAACGGGCAATAGCCAAGTCTCAATCAGGTCCGTGTGAGGATGACGATTATGTCCCAAGCCTACCGTCTCTTTGGTGTCGAGCTGTCGCCCTACTCCTTAAAAGTCCGGGCCTATTTTCGGTACAAGAATATTCCGCACGAATGGGTCGCCCGCGATTCCACCAACCAGGAAGAATTCGCACGCTACGCCAAGCTGCCCCTGGTTCCGCTCGTCATCACCCCGGATGGGCAGGGCATGCAGGACTCCACGCCCATCATGGAGCATTTTGAGAAACTCCAGCCCGAGCCGTCCATTTATCCGATCAACCCGACCCTGGCCTTCCTGTCCGCCCTGATCGAAGAGTATGGCGACGAGTGGGGCAATAAGCAGATGTTTCACTATCGCTGGACGTATGAGCCTGACCAGAAATCCACGGCTGAACGCATTGCGCGCCTGACCCGACCTGGGTTGAGTGAGGAAGAATATGCGCAGGCGACTGAGCAAATCCGGACGCGTATGGTCCCGCGCCTGTCTTTTGTCGGCTCAAGCGAGCAGACCCGGGAGCATATCGAGTCTTCCTTCGACCGTCTGTTGGCACTGCTCGAACCGCACCTCGCCCAACGCATGTATCTGTTCGGTGGCAGGCCCACGTTTGGTGATTTCGGTCTGGCCGCTCAGTTGCACCAATGTTCCACCGACCCCTCGGCCGGCACGATCATGCGGGCGGTGGCCCCGAACGTCCTCTCCTGGGCGATGCAGATGCTGGACCCCAAGGATGAGGGCGCGTTAGAGACCTGGGACGACTTGGCCCCAACGCTGAAACCTATCCTCAAAGAAATCGGTCAGACCTTTCTGCCCTGGAC
The DNA here is from genome assembly GCA_011523265.1 of Candidatus Binatota bacterium. GTDB lineage: Bacteria > Desulfobacterota > Binatia > Bin18 > Bin18 > Bin18. Next base: position 14,221 of record WTHD01000462.1, on the reverse strand, counting down.
TACCGCCAACGCCCAGGCCCTGGCGGCCGGTCAGGAGACGTGTTCGGTCATGCTGCGTGGCAAGGAGTACTCCCAGGGTACGCAGAAATATCACGCCCGGTCGTTTCGCGTTCTCCGGGAACGGTACGCGAAAGTCGAAGAGCAAGCGGCTTTGGACCCCATTCTGGAAGAGGCCGGTTGTTTACCATGGCTACAATAATGCGTGCTATCGTAGGTTGATTATTCAGAGAGCATAAGGAGAGTCCATCGTGTACGGCTTTGAACTGACCCCGGAGCAACAACAACTCAAAGACACTGTCCATAAGTTTGCCGTTGAGGAGATGATTCCGGTTGCGGCAAAGTACGACAAAGAGCAGGAGTTCCCGGATGATGTCTGTCGCAAAGCCTGGGAACTGGGCATCCTCAACCCGCTCGTGCCGACCGAGTATGGCGGCCTGGGGCTTGAGGTGTTTGATACCTGCCTGATTGATGAAGAAATTGTCTATGGCTGCGCGGGTATGGCGCTCAATATGGTGGCCAATAATCTGGCGACCACGCCCCTGCTGGTAGCGGGGAGCGAGGAACAGAAAAAGACCTATCTTGGCCAACTCATCTCCGAGCCGGTCTACGCCGCCTTCGCCCTGACTGAGCCCGGTGCCGGTTCTGACGCCGCGGCGATCTCGACAACCTATCGCAAGGTTGGCGATGATTTTGTTCTCAACGGAACCAAACATTTTATCTCCAACGGCTCGGTCGCGCACTGGTATGTGACCTTTGCGACCGAGGATAAAAGCCAGGGCCATAGTGCGGTGTCGTGCTTTGTGCTGCCGGCCGATTCCCCTGGGGTGACGGCCAACCGCATGCACGACAAGATGGGCCAGCGGGCGTCAGACACCGCGGAGATCGTGTTTGAGGACGTCAAGGTGCCGCACGCCGGCCTGGTCGGCACGGAAGGCCAGGGCTTTAAGATCGCCATGCGGACGTTTGACCGCAGCCGACCCGAAGTGGGCGCCTTTGCCATCGGCATCTCCCAACGTGCGCTGGACGAATCGATCAAATACGCTCAGCAGCGTGAGGCCTTTGGTCAGGCCATTGCCAATTTCCAGGCCGTCCAGTTCATGCTGGCCGACATGGCGATCGAACTCGAAGCCATGCGCCTCCTGACCTATAAAGCCGCCTGGCTGCTCGACCAGGGCGCGCCCTCGTCCATTGTGTCCAGCTATGCCAAGGCGTTTGGTGCCGACCGGACCATGCAGATCACCACCAACGCGGTCCAGATTTTCGGCGGCTATGGCTATTTCAGCGAGTACCCGGTGGAAAAGCTGATGCGCGACGCCAAGCTGCTCCAGATTTATGAGGGTACGTCTCAGATTCAACGCGTAATCATTGCCAGACACTTACTCAAGGGTGTGTAACGGTCCTGAACCGAGAAGGAGGAATACGATGGCCGAAGAAATGGGAGTCTTTGAAACCATACACTCAATGCGGGCAATGCGGCGGCTCAAACCCGACCCCGTTCCGACAGAGATGATTCGGAAAATTCTTGACGCCGGGATACGGGCGCCCAGCGGGCAGAATCTTCAGGCCTGGGCGTTTGTGGTGCTCCAGGACCCGGACAACAAGAAGTTTTTCCAGGAACGCTATCACCAGTCTATGCTGGACCGCTTCGGCGACGCCGTGAAGGTTGACCCGAGCGACAAATCGCCCTGGGCCAAGACCGTCCGGGCGGCGATGCATCTGGCCGAACATATGCACGAAGCGCCCGTCCTGCTGCTGATCTGCGGTAAACGGGACTGGCCGTTTTCCGTACCCAAGGAAAAGCGCGAAGGCAAAGCCCCGCCGTCCTACGGCTCTATTTATCCCTGCGTGCAGAACATCCTGCTCGCCTGTCGCGCTCTGGGCCTGGGGGCGAGCCTGACGACCATGCATCAGATGTTTGAAGACGAGTTGCAGGAGCGCCTGGGCATTCCGTTCGAGTATGGGGTGGTGGCAACCATTCCGATTGGCTTTCCTTCGGGAAAATTTGGGCCGGTCACCCGTCGCCCCGCGCCTGAAGCGACTCACTTTGACAAGTGGGGACAGCACGAACCGTCTGCGTAGTCATCCACGGCTCTGGTGTTTGTTTTTCTGAAGGGGCGCGGCCTGCTGCGCCCCTGTCTTTTTGTAGAAGGAACCCCCGCATGAAATACTCGATGTTTCTCGCCGCCGCTTCCCACGCCGAAATGGTCGGCTGGGTAAAAAAATATGAAGCCGCGGGATTTGATTCTCTGTGGCAGGCGGAACTGACCAACTCCGCGCTCATTCCCTTGGCTGGCATTGCGCCCAATGTTCAGACGATAAAAATCGGCGCCGGTGTGGTGCTGGCCTTTAATCACAGCCCGGTGATGCTCGCCTTTCAGGCTCTGGACCTCGACCTGTTGAGTCAGGGGCGATTCACGCTCGGCCTGGGAGTCGCCCACCAGCACCGCAATAACAATTGGTACGCCGGACGAGATGAGGGTAAACCGGTCAGTCAAATGCGAGAGTATATTGAGGTGCTACATCTCATCATGGACAAAGCCGAGACGGGTGGCGAGGTGAACTACGAGGGCAGATTCTATCATATTCGTGCTCACAATTTCTTCCCGCGCCCGAATCCCAAGCCCCGGCCACGGGTGCCTGTCTATGTTGCCGCGGTCAAGCCGCGGATGGCTGCCCTGACGGGCGAGCTGGGCGACGGCCTCATTGGGAATCCCATGTTCTCGCCGCAACATGTCCGCGAGAACATCCTGCCGCCACTCAAAACCGGGCTCGACCGGGCCGGTCGCAGCCGCTCCGATGTCGAGGTTCTGGGTCAGTGCTTTGTGGTCATCGACGATGATCTGGCAACCGCTCACCGGGTCGGTGCGGGGGCCATGCTGTTCAGCATCTGGGCTCGGATTTACGATGACATCTTTGCCGCGCACGGCTTTAGCGAAACGGTTGAAAAGGTCCGAGCGCTCCAGAAGACACCAGACAAGGACAAGGGTTTTGACCTGATTCCGAATGAAATGGTCGATGCCTTTTGCGCGGTCGGCCCGACTGACCGTGTCCGCGCCAAGCTGAACGAGCGCGAAGGGCTGCTCGATACAACCATTCTCGCCGTCCCCAATACCGGTACAACCCAAGAACAGCGCGACCACTATCGAGATAAGATTTTGGAGTCCTTTTCAAGATAAATATCCTTCCTCAAATCCCCTCCTCGGAGGGGTGGCCCGAAGGGCCGGGGTGGGTTTCCCCCCTCCGGCCCGCACGCAAAGGAGAGCACACCTATGAGCACACACACAAAGGTCGCCCTCATCACCGGGGCGGGTACCGGAATTGGGAAGGCGAGTGCCCTGGCGCTTGTTCGGGAAGGATATGCCGTTGTCCTGGCCGGGCGGCGGGCTGAACTGCTGGAGGCAACGGCAAAAGAGGCCGGCGGTGACGCGCAGACCCTTATTGCGCCAACCGATATCAGTGACCCTGACGCTATTCGTGCCCTGTTTGCCTCAACAAAAGAGACCTTTGGCCGGCTTGACGTGTTATTCAACAACGCGGGCATTGGTGCCCCGCCCGTCCCCCTGGAAGAACTCCCGTATGAACAGTGGAAAGCCGTTGTAGACCTGAATCTGACCGGCGCGTTTATCTGCACCCAGGAAGCGTTCAAGATCATGAAAGATCAGGAGCCGCGGGGCGGTCGTATCATCAACAATGGCTCTATCTCGGCTCATGTACCCCGGCCCAATTCCGCGCCCTACACCTCGACCAAGCACGCCATGACCGGCCTGACCAGATCGACCTCACTCGACGGGCGTAAATACGACATTGCCTGCGGCCAGATCGATATCGGCAATGCCGAGACCGACATGACCGCGGTCATGAAACGCGGCGTTCCTCAGCCGAATGGTGCGGTCGCAGCCGAGCCGACCTTCGATGTCGAACACGTCGCCCAGGCGGTCGTATACATGGCTAACCTGCCGCTCGACGCCAACGTGCAGTTCATGACTGTCATGGCCACCAAGATGCCGTTCATCGGGCGGGGGTAGCGCGGTATGAAAATGCAGAACCCTATCACCCCCGGCAAAATTCTTCTGGAGGAATACCCCAAGCCTATGGGCATTTCGCAGAACGCCATGGCTCGTGCGATATTTTGAACACGAGTCGGATGCTGTGGCCGGTATAAAAATTTTCTTAACATCCCCGTGACCTCCCGCCTGCGCCGGACGCTTAGCCTTGCCTTGCCCATTATGGGCGGCATGATCTCCCAGGCATTATGAACCGGCTACATCCCCTCCTGGGCCGATTTGTCAGCATATATCAAATATGCGATACTTCGTTGCCCGTGAACTGGACCGTTGAGACCCTGAATACAACCGTGGACAAGGAACTCGCCGCTCTGCCCGTCGATATGCGTGCGAGATTTGTTCGTATCTGTGAGTTGATCGAAGCGGTCGGGCTAGAGCGTGTTGGCGTGCCGTATATCAGGCATTTGACCGGCCCTCTATGGGAAATGCGAATGAAGGGTAGGGACGGGATATCGCGAGCGCTGTATGTCACCGTTCAGAGGAAACGAGTCGTGGTAGTACGGGTCTTTATCAAAAAGACACGCAAGACGCCCCGCCAGGAGATTGACTTGGCGTTGAAACGCGCCAAGGAGGTATTGCAATGAGCAAGGTGAGAGACCTGCATAAGAAATGGAGTCGGGATGCAGACTATCGGGCTGCCTACGACGAGTTGGAGCCGGAGTTTGAACTGGCCCGCGCGCTAATCACGGCCCGTGTCAGCGCCGGGCTTACGCAGGCACAGCTTGCCAGGCGCATGAAGACCACGCAATCGGTGGTAGCACGGCTCGAAGGCGGTCGTGTCCATCCGTCCACCAGGACGCTGGGAAGAATCGCACAGGCCACCGGTACCCGCCTCAGAATCAGTTTTGAGAGCAGTTAGGCTCACAGACGGACCCCTTTACGCCTGTGACCTCCCGCCTGCGCCGGACGCTTAGCCTTGCCCTGCCCATTATGGGTGGCATGATCTCCCAGAACATCATGAATCTGGTGGATACGGCCATGCTGGGTGTGCTGGGCGACGAGGCTCTAGCGTCGGTCGGACTGGCCCAGTTCTCAACCTTTACCTGCGGTGCATTCATCATCGGTCTGGCAACCGGCGTGCAGGCCACCTCGGCCCGTTGGCTGGGGGCCGGTCGCCTGGGTGAAATCGCCGTGCCTTTGAACGGCGGGCTGTTGCTCGTCCTGCTGCTCGGCCTGCCCACCTCGGTCCTGCTGATCCATCTCGCGCCGGCCCTGTTCTCCGTACTCAGCCAGGACACTGCGGTCACCGATCACGGTACGGTCTATTTTCAGGCGCGTCTGGTCGGCCTGCTCGCCATGGGCGTCAATTTTGTCTTTCGCGGCTACTGGAATGCGGTCAACCTGTCCAAGTTTTATATGCGCACCATCATTCTGATGAACGTGACCAATATCTTCCTCAACTGGGTCTTGATCTTCGGCAACCTCGGTGCGCCGCGGCTGGGTGTCGTCGGAGCCGGTATCGGCACGACCACGGCGCTCTATATCGGGTCGGCTATATATCTGCTCACCGCCCTGCGCCACGCCCGTGACGGGGGCTTTCTGGCTCGCTGGCCGGATCGGGCTACTCTGCTGACCCTGTTGCGGCTCTCGATTCCGGCCGGTATTCAGCACGTCTTCTTTGCCGCCGGCATGCTGGCGTTCTTCTGGATTCTGGGCAATATCGGCACTGCGGAACTGGCCGCGGGACACGTCTTGTCCAACCTCCTGTTGTTGTGGCTGCTCCTGACGAACGGGTTCGGACTGGCCGCGGCCTCCTTTGTCGGACAGTCTCTGGGTGCCGGCAAGGTGCCGGAGGCGCGGGCGTGGGGCTGGTATGTGACCCGACTCTCCATGCTGGTGGTCGGCGGTCTGGCCCTGCCGGCCCTGCTCGCGCCCGACCTGTTTCTGCTGCTGTTCCTGCACGACCCGACAACGCTGACGCTCGCCCGGCTGCCGTTGCAACTCACCGCCGCCACCATGGCGCTCGAAGCCCTCGGTGCCGTGTTGATGAACGCCCACTATGGAGCCGGGCACAGCCGGCAAGTAATGGTGATCTCCCTGACTATGCAGTGGTGTCTTTTTCTGCCTATCGCCTTTGCCATGCAGGCCATATGGGGATTCGGCCTACTGGCGATCTGGGTAGCCAACCTCATCTATCGTATCCTCCAGTCCGTCACCTTTGTCTGGAGTTGGCAGGCCGGCGGCTGGACCCGGATTCGGGTATAACTGTGAGTGTGGATATACTGTCCGGACTCCAAACCTGTCTTGTTTTGCCGTTCGGTTCATTCGTAGAATGGAAATATGGCACCAGCCCCCCAACGGGGGAGACGCGCCTCAACCGCGTCCCGGCCGCCCGCGGGATCTCCCCTGACGCTCCAGCAGCAGTATGCGGCTGCAACGCGGTCTCTGAGCCTCCATTTCGCGCAGATTGACGCCTGGCTTGTCGATAACGAACCGGCCGTCTGGCAACAGCTCCATCAGGCGGATGACGAACTCTTCCAGTTGAGCCAGCTCAAGGTCTCGGAGAGCCGCTATCAGACTGCGCTTGAGGCGTTTGTCGCCCGGTGCGAAGAAGTCGAACAGCTCTACTACGAAGCCCATCCGTCCGAGTTCCGCCTGGCCCCTCTGTCCGCAGGCGAGCGGATTGCCGTCTATTACGAACTGGGCGATGGCTCGATGCATAAGGTCAGCGGAGAGGAGACCTAGGGCCGCCCGCTCCTCCTTCTGCCCATCCCCCCAACTGCGTTCGCAAGGGCGAAAGAATCCGGTACAGTAGCCCGGCTCTTTTGCAGAGAGCGCTGGGCTCACACCGGGCCGAGCGCTCGACACACAAAGGGAAAGACTGACGCATGACGGATTCTGTTTCCGGACTGACCGCCCTGCGCGACTACTGGCCGCGCCGCTTTACGTTGGTTGGCCTGTGCTTTTGCAGCACGTTTATTTGTTATATCGACCGGGTCAATATCTCGGTCGCCATTCTACCCATGGCCCAGGAGTATGGCTGGAACCAGACGACCCAAGGCGTTGTTCTGTCCTCATTCTTTTACGGCTATCTGGCCACCCAGATTTTCGGCGGCTGGCTGGCTGACCGCTATGGCGGGAAAGTGGTCCTCGGCTGGGGCGTGTTGCTGTGGTCCTTTTTTACCCTGGTCACGCCGCCTGCGGCGGCGATTTCACTCACTGTGCTCTTTCTCGCCAGGGTTGGCATGGGCCTGGGGGAGGGCGTGGCCTTTCCGGCGATTTATAATCTCTTTGCGCGCTGGGTGCCGGACCAGGAGCGGGCCCGTTCAGCCGCGCTCAACGTGAGCGGCGTCTCCCTCGGCACGGTCGCTGCTCTGCTACTGACGCCGACCATAGTGGTGGTCTGGGGCTGGCCGATGGTGTTTTACCTGTTCGGCGGGTTGGGGTTTGTCTGGTATCTCTTCTGGCACTACCGTGTCACCGACACACCGGAAACCCACCCTACCATCGCTCCCACAGAAGTCGCCTATATTCGTGAGCATATTCCCCCGATTCCAGCCAACCTCACCATCCCGTGGCGACGGCTGCTGTCCAAAACCGCGGTCTGGGCCATCGTGATTAATCACTTTTGTTCCAACTGGGGGTTCTACGTGATTCTGACCTGGCTGCCGACCTATTTTAACCAGGCGCTTGGGGTCGATCTCCGCCAGGTCGGGCTGTACGCCATCCTGCCCTGGCTGGCCATGTTTGTCATGGCCAATATCGCCGGCTGGATTGCGGACAGCCTGCTGCAACGCGGTCTGTCCGTCACCTTTGTGCGCAAGCTGATGCAGAGCATAGGCTTTTTCGGTCCGGCGCTGTTCCTCTTTCTGATCGACGGGGTCACCTCGGCCCTCCAGGCGGTCAGCTATATGTGCTGTGTGCTTGGGCTGGGCGCTTTTGCCCTGTCCGGCTTCGCGGTGAATCATCTCGATATCGGCCCGCGTTACGCCGGTATTCTGCTGGGTCTCTCAAACACGGCGGGAACGATTCCGGGTATTATCGGCGTGACCCTGACCGGCTACATACTGGATGCCACCGGTTCGTGGAGCCTCGTCTTTTTGATCGCCTCCGGACTGTATGTTTTCGGGGCGGTGATCTGGCTGCTGTTTGCCACCGGCGAGCAGGTGTTTGAGTAACCCTGCGCCTATTCCGGCTTCTTCTTGATCTCGTAGCCCAGTTCTTCAACGGCTAGCAGGATGTCGGCAATGGCCGTGAAATCCTGAATATCCGCATGGCCCATACGGATGCGGACGGCGTAGTTGGAGCCGTAGGGGTGCTTGGTCCGCCGGTGCTGAAACACCGCTTTGGCGAGCCTGAGGAGGTCGAACTTCGGGTTATCGTTTTCCATACTATTTCTCAATCACGATGCGCCACCGCTGAGGGGTATTCGATTCGACCGTCTCTTCGATCTCAACAATGGCATAGCCTTCCGCTTCCGCGGCCCGAGGAATATCTCGTCGGCCCTTGGGGTCGTCGATGACGAGTTCGAGTTGGTCGCCCTGGTCGAGGTATTCCAGTCGCACCTTGGCCTTGGCCCAGTTCAACGGACATTTGACGCCGCGCAGGTTGAGGTGTTCGGTTTTACCGTTCATCGCCTCCTACATACCAGACGGACTCCGAGGTGTCAGCGCGCCCATGCCGCTCTCTATCTCTCGCGCTCGTCCCTCCCCGTTTCTCCCCGCCTTCCGATGCGCTAGGTTAGGCCATCTTCAGAAAACACCGGGGTGTGGTGTGGAACGCGACGAGAGCCGTCCCGAGAAATATACGCTGCGGTCGGATGCGGAGAACAGTCGGCCGCGGCAATTTACCATTGACTACAAGCACGAGCTGAACCCCAACCAGTACGAGGCCGTAACCACGCGCAACGGCCCGGTGTTGGTGCTGGCCGGAGCCGGCAGCGGCAAGACACGGACCCTGGTGTTTCGGGTCGCACGGATGATTGAGGAAGGCGTTGATCCGGCCTGCCTGCTCCTCCTGACCTTCACCCGCCGGGCCGCGGAAGAAATGATCCAGCGCGCCGAGGCCCTCATGGGCGGCCGCTGCGATAAGGTGACAGGCGGGACGTTTCATTCTTTTGCCAATACCGTCCTGCGGCGCTACGCCTCCCTGCTCGGATTTGCCAACGCCTTCACGATTCTGGACCGGGGCGACTCCGAGGATGCGATTAATCTGATCCGCAGCAGCATGGGATTGAATAAAAAAGAGCGCCGCTTCCCACGGAAGCAGACAATTGCCGAGATCATCAGTCTTGCGGCCAATAAGATGACCAGTGTGGCGGAAGTGCTTGACTCGCAGTTCCCGTATCTGTTTCCCGAACTCGATGAACTCAGCCAAATCGCAGAATATTACGGGCAGTACAAACGTGAACGCAGCCTGCTCGACTATGACGATCTGCTGACGTATCTGTGCGAATTGCTGCGCACCCACCCGGATGTTGCAGAACGTCTCTCTCATACCTACCGCTACATCATGGTCGATGAGTATCAGGATACGAACCGGCTCCAGGCCGAAATCGTGCGTTTGCTGGCACATTCGCACAATAATGTCATGGCAGTTGGTGACGACGCCCAGTCGATCTATAGCTTTCGTGGTGCCACCGTTCGTAATATCTTCGAGTTCCCGGACCTGTTTCCCGACACCAAGGTCATTAAGCTCGAAGAAAACTACCGCAGTACCCAGCCGATCCTCGATCTGTCGAATGAAATCATTGTGCAAGCCAAGGAGAGCTACACCAAGAATCTGTTCACCAAAAAGGGCAGTGGCTTTCAGCCGGCTTTGATCGAAGCCGACAGCGTGCGCCATGAGTCCCGCTTTGTAGCCCAAAAAATTCTGGAGTTGCGCGAAGAAGGCGTCCCCCTGACTGAGATGGCCGTACTCTTTCGGGCCAGCTTCCATTCGTTTGATCTTGAAATCGAACTCATCGACCGTGATCTGCCGTTTGTGAAGCGGGGCGGGTTCAAGTTTATTGAGACCGTGCATGTCAAGGACGTTCTGGCTCATTTGCGTGTGCTGGCCAATCCGCAGGATACGGTGTCGTGGCACCGGGCGCTCCTCCTGCTCGAAGGTGTTGGACCCAAGAGCAGCGACAAGATTCTCAACCATGTGCTTGGCGGGCCTGAGCCGTTGCAACGCCTAGCCGAGTATCCCGGGCGCGGTGCGGTTAAGAACGGGGTGCAGAAACTGGCTGCCGTGCTCCAGTCGGTTTCTGACTCCAGCCTGTCGCCGCGCGAACAGGTTGACCTAATCATGCAGTACTATCTGCCGATTCTCAAACGAAATTACCCAGACGATCGCGAGTATTCCAAGCGCCAAAAAGATCTGGAGCAGTTTTTAATTATTACCGAACGTTACCGTAGTCTGAACCGGCTGCTATCGGCCATAGCCCTGGAGCCACCAAACAGCAGTGTGGGAAATGTACTGGCAACCGACCGGGATGAAGAAGGCGTGCTGACCCTGTCAACTATCCATTCGGCAAAAGGGCGGGAATGGCACTCGGTGTTTATCATCTGGGCGGTCGATGGCCGCTTCCCGACCCTGCGCTACAAAGAAGACGGCGAGATCAATGAGGACGAACTCGAAGAAGAGCGGCGACTAATGTATGTTGCCGCCACCCGCGCCAAAGAGAATCTTTTTATTTCGTACCCCATCAATGATATCTTTGATCGCGCTACCGGTATGGTCCTCAGTAAGCCGTCGCGTTTTCTGGAAGATATTCCCCACCGCATTCTGGAACCGGTCTTTCCCATTGAGGAAGAGGACGAAGACGAGGATGACTGGCGCCAGCGTCGCAGTCGGGCCTGGTGAAGAGCCACGCCCGCTCTTATCCGGTGACGGTCGAAGCCCGTCCGGCGTGTTCGTCCAGAAACGCTCCCAGGGCCGCATTAAACAGCTCGGGCTTTTCGAGATTCGACAGATGCCCGCAGTCCGGGATGGTCACCAGCGAGGCGCCGGGAATCTGTTTCACCAGGAATTCCGAGGCCGAGGGCGGGGTGACCTGATCCTCTTCCCCTACAATCACCAGGGTGGGTACTGCAATCTGCGGCAGGACGGTACGGAAATCGGTTGTGATAATGGCGTGCAGGGCCTGTTTATACGCCTCGGTACGCAGCGCGGACATGGAGGCGATCAGCCGCTCACGCACGGCCTGTCCCGCGCTCTCGGCAACCAGGACCTTGACCACCTCGGGCGCGATGTCCGCCGGGGTGAGACCGTTTTCCAGGGGGTCAAGCCGGCGGGCGAGAAAGTCCTGCCGGACGGCCTCGGGCACTCCGCCGAAACCGGACGAGGTATCAACCAGGGCAAGAGTGGCGACCCGGTCGGCATAGCGCCCATAGAAGTCCTGGATAATCATGCCGCCCATAGACAGTCCGACCAGATGAGCCTGGTCGGCTTTGAGCCGGTCCAGGAGGCGGCACAGGTCATCGGCAAAATCGCTAAACCGGAGCGTTTGGGGAGAGTCGTCGCTGTCGAGATAGCCCCGCGCGTCCCAGGCCACCGTGCAAAACCGCCTGCCAAAATGGACCAACTGATCCGTCCAGTTCCGTCGATTGCCGCCAATGCCGTGCAGGAAAACAACGACCGGGCCGCTGCCTTCAATATCGTAAGCAATCGAGACCGGACCTCCTGTCCTTCGTGTTTCGGCCATGGAACCCTCCTTGGGCTGTTTTGCTTTCTACATTGCTTCCAGGGTCTCAATGCCGAGCAGGTCCAGGCCCGTCTTCAAATACCGGGCCGTAAGGTCGCATAATAACAGCCGCGTGGGCTGCCGGTCCTGCGGAGCCTTGAGCACGGAATACGCCTGGTAGAAAAGATTAAACTGTGTGGCCAATTCGTACAAGAAGTTGGCCAGGAGGTTGGGCTTGTATGAGCGCTCGACCTCAATCAGGACATCGCCGAAGCGGAGCATCTGTTTGGCCAGGGCTTGCTCTTCCGGGGCTAACAGTCGGACCGGCATATCTGAAGTCGGCTGCCAGTCCGTAAAACCACCTTTGCGAAAAATCGAACGAATCCGCGCATAGGCGTATTGCAGATACGGTGCGGTATTGCCGTCCAGGGCGAGCAGCTTATCCCAACTGAAGCGGTAGTCCGCGGTACGGTTTTGCATCAGGTCGGCGTATTTGACCGCGCCAATCCCGACGATGCGCGCCACGGTAGCCTGTTCTGCGGCTGACAGACTCGGGTTTTTTTCCTGGACAATTGCTCGCGCGCGCTCCTCGGCTTCGTCCAGCAGGGCGGCGAGTTTGATGGGTTGGCCCTCACGGGTTTTGATCGGCTTGCCGTCCGCTCCCAGGATGGTGCCGAACCAGACATGCTCCAGGGCCATGCTATGCCCCCAGCTTTGGGCCGCGGCAAAGAGTTGCCGAAAATGAAGCTGCTGGCGGCCATCCGTCACATAGATGATCCGGTTTGGTTGAAAGGTCTCAGCCCGGTATTGAATCGTTGCCAGGTCAGTCGTGGCATACAAGAAGGCGCCGTCCTGTTTTTGAATCAGGAACGGAGTGTCCGCCAGCTCGGTGCTCTCGTCGTAGAAGATACAGATGGCACCTTCGCTTGGACGGGCCAGATTCTTCTCGCGCAGGTCTTGAACGACAGGAGCGAGCATCGGATTGTAAAAGCTCTCTCCCAGCCAATGGTCGAAGGACACATTCAGGCGTGCATAGATGCGCTCGAAGGCCTGGCGCGAGACCTGCATGAATTCATTCCACAACGCGGTATTGGCGGTATCCCCCTGCTGAAGTTTGGCCAACTCTTCGCGCGCCCGGTCTGTAAGGACCGAATCCGTTGTGGCTCTGGCCTGGACCTCTTTGTAGATGCGTTCCATTTCGGCCAGGGGGTCCTGCTCATACGCCACTTGGTCAAGAAAAGAACGATAGCCGACAATCAACATGCCGAACTGGGTGCCCCAGTCGCCCAGATGATTGTCCGTCTCCACCGTGTGCCCACGAAAACGCAACACCCGGGTGAGCGCGTCACCCAGGATGGTGGAACGAATATGGCCGACGTGCATGGATTTGGCTACGTTGGGGGCGCTGAAGTCGATAACTATGGTTTCTGGGCTGGCGGCAGGGTCAACCCCGAGCTGATCGTCTTGGGCGATGGCCAGCAGGGTCTGCCCCAGCCAGTCTGGGTCAAGACGAAAATTGATAAAGCCCGGCCCGGCAATCTCCCAGCTTGCGGGAATCTCGTTAGGGTTAAGCTGTGATACAACGGCTTCGGCCAATTGGCGGGGATTTTGTTTATGCGCTTTGGCAACCGCCATGATGCCGTTAGCCTGATAGTCGCCGAATTTTGGGTTGGCAGCAGGTTTGACAATCGCCGGGGCAGTCGTCCCACTGGCGGCTTCAATGGCCTGCGTCGTCTTTTCTTCCAAGAGTTGTTGTACTGTTGGCATAATATTGAGGGATTGGGGGTTAGGGGTTAGGGGTTAGGGGCACTCGTTCCTTCCTTTGACTTGTGCCATGATTTTTGAAAATAACCTACCACCCGGAATACATAGCAGAAGATTGGAGCGAACGAAGCGCCGGACAGTGGCATGCGGTGAGGGCGAACAGGGATGGAACGTAGAGCGGATCAGGAGACGGCTCAGGCTGACTGGGGGGACTGGATCGCCCTTCGTCTGGTACGGGGAGTCGGCAACGTGACCTACCGACAACTGCTGGATCGTTTTACGTCCCCGCGTGAGATCTTGCGGACATCGCCGGCCATGCTTACCGAGGCGGGTATCAGCGCTCGTATTGCCCAGGCGATTGTCGCATTTGACCAATGGAAAGAGGTCGAATCCGAATTAGAGCAACTGGCACGGGTGAACGCCCGTTTAGTCACCCAGACAGATGCCGAATATCCGGAACGCCTCAGACAGATTCACGACCCTCCGCCCTTCCTCTACACCCGGGGGGATTTTGTGTCCCAGGATGACCTGGCGATTGCCATCGTCGGAGCGCGGACTGCGAGTACGTACGGGCGTAAGATGGCCCGTGAACTCGCCCATGAATTGGCCGGGTGCGGAGTCTGCGGGGGGAGCGGGCTGGCCCGCGGGATCGAGTCCGCAGCGCATCAAGCCCCCCCCGGAGCAGGAGGGAGGACGATCGCGGCTTTGGGCGCGGGGCTTGACGTAGTGGATCCACGGGAGCATATAGCCTTGGCAGGGGCGGATGTAGAAGGTGGGGCGGGGGTGT
>WTHD01000228.1 GCA_011523265.1 Candidatus Binatota bacterium | reverse complement strand
CATGAGCGTAGAATTAATCAGCATCCTGATAGCCGGCGGCGCGGTCGGGGCAACCCCGGTCGGCTTGATGTTGAACGGTCAACGGGCCATCCGTACCGAGCCAGCCGCCCAGCGTCGGGACTTCAATACCGAACAGACCGAACCCGCCTTCCCCAAGGACGGTCTCGATTTCGTACTCCCCCAGCCGTGTCCCCGCCGGTAGTGCGTTCAGATGCCCCATCCCTCGATCCTCACGTCCAACTTGGTCAGTCTTGGATGCGTCTTACCCCAGGCCCTCCCTCGGCTCAAGAGACCGGACTCGGCAGCCGGTCTTGCAGATAGCCTTCAAGGCAGGTGAACAGTTCCTGCATATGGGCGGCGTGCCGGTGGGGAACCCCGGCCAGTCGGTACGCCAGACCGTAGAGCGGATTCCTGGGTACGATCCGCATCTCAAAGGAGAGCAGGGTATCTTCCTGTTGCGGGGCAAATCTCCAGACCCCCCACCCGGTGTGAAAGCCCTGAAAATAGGAAACCCGAATCTGCTCCACAGGGATAACCGCGGTAATTTCCCAGCCCGTCCATATGCCGGGTATGGGGGTGAACGCGAGGCGGTTACCGATCCGTTCCGGACCCGTGTCCGGCAACCGGGAGGGCTGGAAGCGGGGATGAAACTTTCTGGGCCACCACAACGGATAGTCTTCAAAGGCGAGGATGGCCTCGTATACGCAGGCTCTGGAGCAGGGGATCGGCCGGCTTTCGGAGGTGTGGATGATGGTCACTGGCTATAAATATGAACCGGCGCTTGCCACTGGAGAAGAGGAAGCCACCCCATTTCGGCTTAACCCGCCGACCAGTTCTCCATGGAAAAGTCCTCGGGCAGCGGGGCAAACATCACCCGCGCCGGTCCCCCGAGCGTACGCGTTTTATGGCCCTGGCCGGTGACATCGGCGGCGATAAACGCTTCGCCGGTGCTCCACTGCCGAACCTGATTATCCGTGGTGGTGACTTCCAGCGTCCCGGACAGAACAACGACGATTTGGCGCGTTGGCGCCTGGTGCCAATCCTGATTCAGCCCTGCGGGCAGATCGACAAAACACACTCCCGGCGAGGTATAGGTATTGGATAAGAGCAGGGTGTGCCCTTCGGCATCTTGTCGCTCGTTCGTGATCGGGATATCAATCTCCTCGAACTGCGACCCGCCGGTCGCGGTTGCTATAAAACGGGTAATTTTCATATATCCTCCACTCCTGTGCAGAGCTTTTCACATGACTCAGACAACGGCAACAGACACTCCCGCCTCAGAGGCTCCGCCGCCAGCCTTTAGCAGACGCCGGGTGATTGGCCTGTTTACCGGAATAGGCCTGCTCCTGCTGTTTCTCTTGACCGGCCCACCGGCGGATATGAGCGTTGCCGCCTGGCACACCGCGGGTGTCGTTGCCCTGATGGGAGCGTGGTGGGTCACCGAGGCCACCCATATTACGGTCACCGGCCTCGTCCCGCTCGTCCTGTTTCCGTTGCTCGATATCCTGAGCGCGCATGAGGTCTCAACCGCGTACGCCGACCATATCGTCTTTTTATTCTTTGGCGCCTTTTTTCTGGCCATCGCCATGGAGAAATGGCAGCTCCACCGCCGGGTCGCGCTGCTGATTCTGTCCGGCATAGGCCGCTCGCCCCAGTTGCTCATTCTCGGCTTTCTCAGTACGACCGCCCTGCTCTCCATGTGGGTGTCCAATACCGCTTCAACCATTATCATGCTGCCCATAGCCCTGGCGGTCCTGCATCATGCCGCAAGCCAGGGCTATGACACCACCCAGGGCTTTGGCATTGCCCTGATGCTCGGCCTGGCCTATAGCGCCTCGATCGGTGGGGTGAGCACACCGGTCGGCACTCCGCCCAACGTCGTGTTCATGGGCGCGTTTACCAGGCTCTTTCCGGACGCGCCGGATATCGGTTTCTTCCAGTGGATGCTGTTTGGCGTGCCGACCGCGGCCTTCATGGTGGTCAGCGTCTGGTTTTATCTGGTCTATATCTATTTCCGGGTGCCGAGTACCGGCTGGCAGGATAACCAGGCCTTTTTAGCCCAACAGCTCAATGACCTCGGTCCCATATACGGTGGAGAACGGCGGGTGCTGCTGTTATCGCTGACCACTGCGCTACTCTGGATTTTCAGAAAGGATATTGATTTCGGATCGCTGTCCTTACCCGGCTGGGCCAGCCTGTTTCCCCACCCGCACCACATCCAGGATTCGACCGTCGCCATCCTGGCCGCCATCCTGCTGTTTCTTGTCCCGTCCGGACAAAAAAAGGGCGAGTTCCTGCTGACCTGGGATGACACCGTCAAAATTCCGTGGGGGATTCTGGTCCTGCTCGGCGGCAGCCTCGCCCTGGCCGAGGGCGTAGGACATTCCGGCCTGGCGAACTGGGCCGGCTCCCAACTATCCTTTCTTCGGGATGTTTCCCCTTTTGTCGCCATCTTCTCCGTCTGCGCCCTCATGGTCTGGCTGACCGAGTTTACCAGCAATACGGCCACGACCACCCTGGTCATGCCCGTGCTCGCCGCCACCGCGACCGGGCTGGAGGTTGACCCGCTGTTACTCATGATCCCCGCCACCTTTGCGGCCTCCTTTGCCTTTATGCTGCCGACCGCCACCGCACCGAACGCCATTATTTTTGCCAGCGGCCATGTCACCCTGCCGCAGATGTTTGGGGCCGGTTTCGGCCTCAATATCCTGAGCATCCTGATCCTGACCGGGCTTTTATATGTGATTGGGGTACCGGCGTTCGGGATCGAGCTGGACAGCCTGCCGGATTGGGTGTCGCGGTAAAGGCCGATGGCGAGTCACACCCGCATATCTCAGCTCGACTGGCAGGCCATAGAAGAATCGCTGTGGACCCAGGGCTATGCCACCACGCCTCCGATGCTCACACCCCAGGAATGCGCAACGCTCGTCCGGCTGTATACCAAGACCGCACGATTCCGTAAGCGGGTGAATATGGCTCAGCACCGATTTGGCGTCGGCGAGTACCAGTACTTTGCCGACCCGCTGCCGCGGCTCGTCACCCGCCTCAGAGCCCAGGCCTACCCTCCCCTGGCCCGGATTGCGAATCGCTGGATGGCCGCCCTCAAACAGCCCGAGACCTTTCCCCCGACGCTGGCGCGCTTCCTCAGCCTCTGCCAGGAACACGATCAGGTCAAACCCACTCCCCTGCTCCTGTATTACGAACAGGGCGGCTACAACTGTTTACATCAGGACCTGTATGGGCCCATCGCCTTTCCCCTGCAAATGACGTTCTGTCTGAGCCGTCCGCAGACCGGCTATACGGGCGGAGAATTTCTGCTGGTTGAACAACGCCCCCGGGCGCAGTCGCGCGGTATTGCGCTCACCCTGCAGCAAGGGCAAGGTATTATTTTTGCCACGCGCTATCGTCCGGTGCGCGGCACACGCGGGTATTATCGGCTGACCGTCCGGCATGGCCTCAGCACCGTCACCTCCGGGCAGCGCTATACCCTCGGCATTATTTTCCATAATGCCCAATAGAGGCTGGTATGATTCTCGTTCTCTTCTTTCTGTCCGGTTTTACCGCCCTGCTGTACGAAGTGGTCTGGGAACGCCTGCTGCACGTCGTGTTCGGGCTGTCGACCTATGCCGTCACCGTGGTCACCGCGGCCTTCATGTTAGGTCTTGCCCTGGGCTATATGGCCGGTCAAAGCCGCCGCTTGTCCCGCTATCATCCCTTTGTCGTGTATGGTCTGGCCGAAGGATTGATCGGTGTTTTCGCCCTGATTTTTCCCTTTTTGCTGAAAATTATCGACATGGTCTATGTGGCGTCCGGCGGCAGTTTTGCTCTGCAAATCGTGCTTGCCCTGCTCGCCCTGGCGCTGCCCGCAACGCTGATGGGCCTCACCCTGCCCACCCTGGCCCGGCAGGTCGCTCAGGAGGGACGGACCGGACGCCGGGTCGGGCTCTTATACGCGATCAACACCACCGGTTCCGTGCTCGGAGCGTTTTTTGCCGGAGTCTTTTTCATTCGGACCTATGGCGTATTTCAAACCACGCTGATCGCAACCGCGATCAATGCAGCAATCTGTCTGGTCGCCCTGATCCAACCCCGTCGCCCCATCAAACAGCCGGACCAGCCTGCCGAGCCGCCCGCAGATACGGGGCAGATATCCTCACGCCCGGTCAGGCTGCTCTTTTTTCCGTTCATCACCGGCTTTACGGGCCTCGCGCTTCAAATCATCTGGGTGCGGACCCTGATCTGTGTGGTGTCGAACAACACCTATTCCTTCTCGGTTGTTCTGGCCGGCATCCTCATGGGGCTGGCATTGGGAGCGTGGCTCTATGCCGCATGCGGACCGTCACGCGCAAGCCAGCCGACCAAGGCGCTGGTGTTTCTGCTCGTTCAAGCCATTGGAGCTGCTGCCATTCTTGTTTCGTTAGGGATATTCAACCAGCTCCACGATGTCACCCTGGACCTCAGTCGTCAGGTCGGCGGCAATCACTGGCTCGCCCTGGGTCTGGTCCGTTTTGCCGCGGCCGCGGTCGTCACCCTTATTCCAGCGATCGCTTCGGGCTTTGTTGTCCCTCTGCTCGTTGATCTTTTTCGCGACCAGACCCAGCGTTCCCCACATAGCGCTGCCGGCGTTGTCTTTGCCGCCAACACCTTCGGCAGCCTGGGCGGTGCGCTCAGCGGTGGCCTGATCCTGATTCCGCTGCTGGGACTGAGTCATGGCATGGTCTTCCTGGCTCTGCTGTCAGTCTGCGTCGGCCTCCTCCTGCTTTTGACGACCCGTCCCTATGGTGTGCTCAGACTCGCCTGGGGCGGTCTCCTCGCAGCAGCGGCCCTGGTGGTCGCCGTGCTCGTACCAAAAGAGCTGACGCTCATGAAATGGTACGACCGCTTTGAGAATATCGAAGGGGAACTGCTGTTCTATCGGGAGGGCGTGTCCGGCACGCTGGCCGTTTTCCAGGTCGGGGAGATCAAAGAACTCTTTATCAACTGCATCGAGGAGGTGCCTACCCATCGGGATGCCGTCGCGACCTTTAAGATGCTGGGCCACCTGCCCCTGCTGCTCCAGCCCGACCCCAAACAGGTCTTGGTCAACGCGGTCGGCGGAGGGGTCACCTTAGGAGCGGCGACCAAACATGACGTGACCGTCGAGGCGGTAGACATTGTTCCCGATGTCCGGGCGGCCATGCATTTTTTCGGAGCCGAAAACGGCAATGTCGTTGAACGCCCGAACTGGACGCTGATCGCCGATGATGGACGAAATTATCTGAAAGTTTCGCCCCATCGCTATGACGCGATTACCGCTGACGCGACCCACCCGGCCGCCGCCGAGTCCTGGATACTCTACACGCTGGAATATTACCAACAGGTCTATGACAAACTGAACGACACCGGCGTCTATGTCCAGTGGCTGCCTTTGCACAATATGGCGCCGGCCGATTACCTGTCGGTGCTGTACACCTTTCGACGCGTGTTTCGCGAAGAGACCCTGCTCCTGTTCACAAGTCGTTACACCCTGCTGGTGGGAGCCAGACAGCCCCTCTCCCTGTCTCCCACGGTCCTGGACCACCGCCTCAGTCAGCTCAGCGCGGAGGTCCGTGCCGACCTGGAGGAAATCGGCATCACCCGCGGGCAGGATATTCTCAAGTATATTATTTTTGATGGGCCGCGCATCGATGCCCTGGTCGGAGATGATTATCCGCTCCTGACCGACGACCATACCTCGGTCGAGTTTGCCGAACTCAATCGGTTGGGCATTGCCGGTACGATGCCCTTTATCCTGGCCCGGCTTTTACCCCATATTCACCCGGACCGCTTGGCCGAGCAGTATGGGGTTGAACCGACAACCATGCTCGCCCGCGCCCTCTTCATGCGCTCCAAAGCGGTGGGCACGGACGATCCGCTCGAACGTTCGTACGCGGCCCTCAGCGAGGTTGACCAGGCCTCCCGCCTCACCCCGGACGATAAGGATATCGACTATTACCGCGAGATTGCCACCCTGGAGTTTTTGGATCTGTTGGGTGCCCGCTATACGGAGTTGCTCAACTCCTCGAATCCGGGCACCCTTCTCCCCAAAGCCAGGCTGGCCGCCCACCTGCGACCGGACAATCCGTTTGTTCAGGAATTGCTGGGTGTCACCTTGCTGAAATTGGAGCAGTACGAAGAAGCGCTTGCCCCGCTCGAAGCAGCCGTACATGTGAGGCCAGACGACTTCAACTATTTGTCGAACCTGGCGTTTGCCTATGAGCAGGTCGGACGCTATGCGGAGGCGCTGCGTATGCTCCAGCGGGCCAAGGAGGCGAATCCCAACGCGGCCCAGGTCCTGGACCAGGCCAGCGCCCGCGTGGAACACAAGATGCGGACCACGGACGAAGCGGCAGGAGCCGCCGAGTAGGCGCGGCTAGGCCGAGCGGCGCTCGGCAATCAGCTGGTCAATTTCGTCCTTGAGGCGGTCCAGAACAACGTCGTAGCCGAAGTGACCGAGCTTGACGCTCTTCTTCTTGAGATTCACCGTTGTCGGCCCACACCACAGCCCCAGGTCCGCATCGTCGGTTTCTCCGGGACCGTTGACCCGACAGCCCATGACGGCAATGGTGATGTCGTGCTGCTTGGCGTAGGCGGACATGGCCTTGACCTCCTGTGCGAGCTCGACGAATTTCTCATTTTCAACCCGCGAGCAGCTTGGGCAGGAGATGATATTCAGGCCCTTTCCGAAGTCGGGGACTGAGATGAAACGGCCGTTTTGCGTGTCGTTGAGAATGGAGAAACCGGCGCTGACTTCCTCGTGTTTACGCTCATTGGGCAGAGTCAGGGACACGCGAATCGTGTCGCCCACACCATTGGCCAACAACTTTTCAAAAGCAATCCGGCTCTTGATCACGCCGTCCGGCGGCAAGCCGGCTTCGGTCACACCCAGATGGAGAGGCACATCCGGGCGCGTCTGGGAAAACCGAGTGTTGGCCTCGACGACCTTGGCCGGGTCGGAATCCTTGAGCGACACAACGAAGCGCTCGTAGTGCAGGTCTTCCATGAGCTGGCAGTGATACAGGGTCGATTGGACCAGGGCTTCCATCTGATCGCCGGGATATTTTTCAAGAAACGCGGGAGCCACCGAACCGCAGTTAACGCCAATCCGAATGGCGACATCATGCTCTCGGGCGACATCAACCAGCCAGGCAACCTTTTCCGGAATGGTTTTGCGCTTCTCAATATGGTGCAGATGGCCGGGATTGTAGCGGATCTTATCAACATGGGGTGCGACTTGGTTCGCGACCTTATAGTTCTCCTGGAGGTCTACGGAGAGGGTTGCTGTGGTTTGGGCACGGATCTCTTTCAGGGCCGCGGCCTCTTTGGGATTGTCCACCGCAATCCGGACAATACCCGCTCCGGCTTCTTCGAGTTGATGCACCTGAGCGACGGTGGCATCAATGTCCGTTGTTTTGGTCGCACACATACTCTGCACAACGATGGGTGCGCCCGCCCCAACCTGGACTGTACCAACCTGGACTGCACGTGTGGGTTTTCTTTTCGGCATACTTTCAACCACTTCTCAGGTCTAGTGTTTCACCGGCATTTGGACAATGGGGGCATTGGGATGCTGTTCGGCGTGTTCCTCCAGCCGCTGCTGAACCTCGGCTATCCATTGCCGGGCCTTTTCCTCGTCGATTTCTCCAGCGTCTCTCTTGCGGGCGACCTCATCCACAAACCGCTCGAAAAATGTTTTCATACGCTACCTTTTCCGCTCCTCGCCTATCACGAAATCGGCGGATGAGCTAGGCGGCCCGCTTCCACCCGTTTGTGTCAAATGATACCGTTTCCGCATGGGGGCCCAGATCGTCAAAGGCCAGGTCATCGCCCAGTCAGTGTATGCGGAACTTGGAGCGGAAATCTCAGAGTTGATCCAGAGCACCGGACGAAGACCTGTGTTGGTCAGCATTTATATCGGCTCGAACCCGGCCATCGAAGTCTATATTCGATCCATGAATCGGATTGCCCGGGGGTTGGGGATTGAGTATCGCTGGTACCATCTCCCGGACAATGCCCAAGAGGCTGAGGTGCTACGCCGGTTGGAGCAGTTGAACCAAGACCCCGAAGTCACCGGCGTGATCATTCAGCTCCCCCTGCCTGAGCATGTACGCCGCTCAGTCCTGGTCAACCATATTGCCCCACAAAAAGATGTGGACGGCACCCATCCGGAAAATGTCGGGGCCGCCGTCACCGGAGAAATACGCATTGGTTCCTGTACCGCCCTGGCCGTCATGCGCCTTTTGGACGCAACCGGGCTCGACATGGAGGGCAAAGAGGCGGTTATTGTCGGACACAGCGATCTGGTGGGCAAGCCGCTCAGCCTGATGCTGGTCGACCGCTTAGCCACGGTGACCATCTGCCATATCGCGACCGCTCAGCGGGGGATGTTAGCCGAGCATGTCCGCCGGGCAGAGGTCCTCGTTGTAGCAGTCGGTTCTCCTGGGTTGATCAAGGGCGACTGGGTCCGCCCTGGGGCAACCGTGATCGATGTTGGTATCAATCAGGTGGGCTCACGCCTCGTTGGCGATGTGGAATTTGACGCGGCCAAGGAACGCGCGGCGTTTATTACGCCGGTTCCGGGCGGTGTCGGGCCGGTAACAGTGTCTATGCTCATGAACAATACCGTCAACGCCTTCCGTACCCAGGTGGGCCATCTGTCCGAAGGCTGAGCACCCGGTCGATGAGGCCAGCCCCAAGGTTTCAGCATGCCACCGACCGCCGACGCAATCGGGATAGAGCGAACGCCGTCCTCAGAGATGACCGGCAGCAGCGCGCCGCGGTGCCTATCAGGACGAATTTACGGTCCCAACGGTTCTTCTTCGAGCGTCACCGTAATCTGGCGGGGCTGGTTCTTTCGCAGGACGGAAAAGGCCACCCGGTCTCCAGGGCTGTAACGCTGTATGGCTTCGGTAAAGTCCTGGGCGGTCCGAACCGGCGTGTTCTCAACCGCGACAATAAGGTCGCCGACAGGATGGCGCTCCCGCGTAATATGATCGTGAGCGGCGACGAGGGGCATGACAAACGGGCCGGCCGGAGACATGGCCAGCGCAATGATGGCGGCTTTCTTGACTAAATCGTTCCGGTTGTTCCGCGTGGGCGCATTCACGCCTTCGAAACCGGAGCGATGGGCCGGACTGCCCTCAATCACGCTTAGGACCCGGACGCCTTCCGGTCCTTCCTCGGCTGTGGCATACAGGACCCCGAGATAGGTGCGTTTGGACTCAGTTACAGACGGGTCGGGCCATTCAGAGAATTGACCGTCCGTTGCGGCAGAGGACCAGTCTTCGTGCGGATGCAATGCTCTGAAATCAGACGCTGAGGGTTCGACCGGGCCGGCCGGTTGGCTCAGGCCGCTCTGGACAGGAATTTCCAGCACTTGTGGGGCGCCAATCTCATGGGAATACTGGTCCGCGTCAACCGGAGCGTTCTGTGCTTGGGCGAGACGTGGAGAGATCCAGAGACCGGCGGTCAGGACACCGGCCATAACGAATGGCAACCAGAGCACACGCGCCTGCACTATCGGGCCTCCTTTTGCCGTCCTCGCTCCTGGCCGCTCATTATTCATCTCTCACGCTCAAAGTGCAAGCCGGCGCGTATTACTGGGCCGATTTGAGCTTGGCTAGCTCAGCCTCCAACTCGCTTACCGGCAGAACCTCTCCGGGGTTCTGCATGACGCGGACAAAACGCACGATCCCGTCCGTATCAATCAGCACATAGGCTCTCTGGCTGAGCCGCTTTTCCCGGTCCAGCCAGCCCACATAGTTTTCAACGACCTCAGGGGCGTCAAACGCGCTCAACAACGGATAACTGAGGGCCAGTTGCTCGCGAAATATGCGCTGGGAAGCCGTGTGGTTCGTACTGATTCCCAGGACCACCGCGTCGAGTTGCTTTTCCTGCCGAGCGTCCTGCCCGGTTGCTAACTGGAGGGTTCAGCCTGGGGTAAAGTCCAAAATATAAAACAGCAGCAGGACATTCTGTTTGCCCGTAAACTCCGAGAGACAGACCGTCTCACCGTCCTGTGCGGGCAAACAGAAGGCGGGCGCGGGACTCCCGACCTCAACCGCAGCACCGACGGGACGAGCCCACAGCAGCAGACCGACGATGAGGACTACGCACCAATTCCAGTTCGATTTGCTCATACCCATTCTCATCCGCTATACGCCTAGCGTACGGCATA
Organism: Candidatus Binatota bacterium; assembly: GCA_011523265.1. GTDB lineage: Bacteria > Desulfobacterota > Binatia > Bin18 > Bin18 > Bin18. Next base: position 11,904 of record WTHD01000228.1, on the reverse strand, counting down.
CACGTCGTAGCGCACTTCACCCCGTTCCAGATACGCTTCTCCGATCCCAACACACAGGCAACGATTCATCCATATATAGTCGGGGTGAGCGGTCTGGCACCAGGGATTCGTCCGAATCGGCGCCCCGCTCGGCGGAATCTCGCCGTCCAAAAATTTCTGATAGCCGTCCGCGCCCATATCCAACACCCCATTATAGGTCACATAGATCAGCGCGCCGTCGTTCGCCTCAACGGTCGCCCGCACGTCCAGATACGCCACCCCATCGGGCCGGACAGTCAGCCAATCCGCGCCAACCGGACGCAGCTTCCCTTGCAGTTTGGGACCTTCGACTTTCCCCCCCGTGACGTATACATTGACCCGGACGCCGCCGGGCACCGGCCCGATTGTTTCAGGCGGCATCTCCAGGGTGGCGGTATAGGAAAAGAGGTGCTCCATAGTATACTCGAACATGTCATCTCCTTGTTGTGGCGGTGGCTCCCGGACAAGAGAAGACCTACCCCGTCCCCCTCAGGGCGTCAAGACGAAGGAGAAGGAGTCAGCCTATGGCAAAAGCCCAGCACTGTCTGATGTGTGCCGACGAACTCTATCAGATGAGCAACTATGGGGAGCCGGCGGACGGCAACTGGCCACCCATGGTTGAGGACGAAAAATACGGGACGCTGATTATCTGTCCCGCGTGCGAGGCGGAGCACCTCACCTTTATCGACGACACCCCCGGCCATCCGCCGGTGCGGCGTATTCGGATGCTCAAGCCCCGCGAATAGCCTTAGTGCCCGGCAGACGCCTGCGCCTGTATGGCCCGGTATTCGGGCTCAAAGAAAAATTGGGGTTCCCCGCCGGCGGGTTTGAGTTGGTCGAGCCAGGTTGCGTCGGGGTCAAACTTGGCAAAGAACGGTCGCTGCACCCAATCGTCATTGCGCCCCTGGATAAAGCGCAGAACAAAGACTTTTTCGCCGTTTACTTCGGTGATGCCCTGCACCTCGACCTTGCCCGGTCCCGCGCTCATGGACGGACCACGGGCGGTCCGCGCCAGGCCGGAGACCTGGGAAATGGCCTCACGGTAAATCTCCCAGGCACGGGCGAGCGGCACCTCAAAATAACACCGCGCCCCGGTATCGCGCTCAACGAACATATAGTACGGAATAATACCCAGGCGGACCTGTGTCCGCCACAACCGGGTCCACACCGCGGCATCATCGTTGATATGAGCCAGGAGCGGTCCCTGACCGCGGATGACCACGCCGGTCGAGCGTAAACGCCGGATGGCCTCACGGACCTGCGGCTGCTCCAGTTCTCTCCAGTGGTTATAGTGCGCCATGAACGCCACATGCTTGCCGGCCGTAACGAGCTGCTCGCACAGCCGCAGGAGGTCGTCGGCATCCGCATCGCTCGTAAAGCGGAAGGGCCAGTAGGTCAGCGCTTTTGTGCCGATCCGAATGGTCTGGACGTGCTCGAACTCCGGTTGGAGCAAGGGACGCAGGTAGTCGGCCAAGTGGTGGGTCTTCATGACCATCGGGTCTCCGCCGGTCATGAGCAGATCACTCACCTGCGGCTGTGAGGCCAGATAGCTATGCAGCTGACCGGCGTCGTTTGAATTAAAACGCAGCTCTTGAATGCCCACGAACTGCGCCCAGCGAAAGCAGAAGGTGCAATACGTATGACACGTCTGGCCCTGGCTCGGAAAAAAGAGGACGGTTTCGCGATATTTATGCTGCATGCCGGGCAGAGATTCGCCGTCCAGGTGCGGGACGTTCATCTGCTGTTGGCCGGCGGGATGCGGGTTCAGCCGGATACGGATCTCGTCTGCGGCGGCTTTGACTGCGATGCGATCCGCCCCTTTCCCGAGCAGGTCAGCCATGCGCGCAAAGTCTTCTGGCTGCAACATGCCAGGCTGCGGAAAAGTCAACTGGAACATGGGGTCATCGGGGATATTGTCCCAATCAATGAGATGCTCGATGACGTACGGATTAATGCGAAAAGGCAAGACACTCGCCACAACCTGCATCTCAAACCGTTGCTTATCAGACAAGCGTTGCAGTTGCGGAATCTGGTCGAGGTGGCGCTCATTGTACACCTTGAAGCGCGGAGCGGAGGATTCGGGCGTGACGGCAATAGGGGAGCCGTTTGCAGTATCCAGGTGGCGGGTGGTTTCGTTCAGCATAGAGATACCTCCTCCGAGGAGTCTCCTCTTTCCCACTCACACCGCTTCGTACCCACTCACACCGCTTCATATCCACTCACACCGCTTTACCAACTCATACCACTTCATACCTTGCGAGCCTGAGAAAAGAGGGCAGCTCTCCCTTACTGGAGAGCGAGGGGAGACTGTAGAAAGAAATAGTCGAAAAGTCAAATAAAAAGGCTATTTACGAGAACGTGGTTTTATTCCAGACCAAGGAAGGGGATGCGCCCTTCGGCCCTCTCCTTGGTCTGAAGACGCTGCCGCCTGGTGAGCGTAAGAGGAGACTTTACGCCACCTCGGCCACCGGTGCGGTCGTGAAGGTGAGGTCGTGGCGGTCGTAGTCAACGATCACGTGGGCGTTCTCCGCTACCTCACCCGCGATGATTTTCCGGCCAAGATGGGTCTCTATCTCTTTCTGGAGGAGACGCTTGAGGGGCCGAGCCCCGTAGGTCGGGTCATAACCGGTTTGGGCGAAATATTCTTTAGCACTTTCCGTCAGTTCGAGCGTGATTTGTCGCTCGGCCAGCCGCTCCCGCAAGTGTGCAAGCTGAATCTCGACGATCTGTTTGAGGTGGTCTCGGGTCAGACTGTGGAATACCACGATCTCGTCGACCCGATTCAGAAACTCCGGCCGGAATTCGTTCCGCATGGCATCCAGCACCGCTCTCTTCATGCGCTCGTACGCCTCGGCGTCATCACCGCCCCGATAACCCAGGATCAGTTGGCTGCCGACGTTCGAGGTCATGATGATAACGGTGTTCTTAAAGTCAACCGTCCGGCCGTGCCCATCGGTTAACCGCCCGTCGTCCAAAATCTGGAGTAAGGCGTTGAAGACATCGGGATGGGCCTTTTCGATCTCGTCAAACAGGATGACGGAATACGGCTTCCGCCGGACCGCCTCGGTCAGCTGCCCGCCTTCGTCATAGCCCACATACCCCGGAGGCGCACCAATGAGACGCGCGACCGTGTGTTTCTCCATGTATTCCGACATATCGAGCCGGACCATATTCGTCTCATCGTCAAACAAAAACTCGGCCAGGGCACGGGCCAGTTCGGTTTTTCCCACGCCGGTCGGCCCCAGAAAGATGAACGATCCAATCGGCCGGTGCGGGTCCTTGAGCCCCGAGCGGGCGCGAATAACCGCGTCGGCCACCGCCTGGACGGCCTCTTCCTGACCGATCAACCGGTGATGCAGCAGCTCGCCGAGCTGCAATAATTTTTCCCGCTCGCCTTCGAGCAGCTTTGAAACGGGAATGCCCGTCCAGCGCGAGATAATGGCCGCAATATCGTCTTCGTCAACCTCCTCCTTGAGGAGGCGACTCGGGCCCTGTTCGCTATGCAGCCTTGCCTCCCCGTCCGCCAAGTCGCGCTCAAGCTGGGCCAACTTGCCGTATTTCAGTTCGGCGACCCGGTTGAGGTCGTAGTCGCGCTCGGCCTGTTCGATTGCCCGTCTGGTCTGCTCGATTTCTTCTTTGAGGCTGCGGAGCTGACCGATGCTGTTCTTCTCCATCTCCCACCGGGCGGTCAGCGCCCCAGCCTCAGCCTGACAATCCGCCAGCTCCTTTTCCAGCTTCTCCAGCCGCACCTGTGAGGCCTGGTCGGTCTCCTTGCGCAGGGCTTCGCGTTCAATTTCAAGCTGCAACACCCGCCTGGACACCTCGTCCAGTTCGGTCGGCATGGAGTCGATTTCGGTGCGGAGCCGGGCCGCGGCTTCATCCACCAGATCAATCGCCTTGTCCGGCAGAAAGCGATCACTGATGTAGCGGTGCGACAGGACCGCCGCGGTCACCAGCGCCGCGTCTTTGATGCGAACCCCGTGGTGGATCTCGTAGCGTTCACGCAGCCCCCGCAGAATGGAAATCGTGTCTTCCACGGACGGCTGATCAACCGTTACCGGCTGAAAGCGCCGTTCCAGCGCCCGGTCCTTTTCCACGTATTGACGATACTCGTCCAGCGTAGTCGCCCCGATGCAGTGCAGCTCGCCACGGGCCAGCATCGGTTTCAGCAGATTGGACGCGTCCATGGCACCCTCCGACGCTCCTGCGCCCACCACCGTATGCAACTCATCAATAAACAGTACCACCTCGCCCTCAGACTCCTGGACTTCTTTGAGCACGGCTTTGAGCCGCTCCTCGAACTCACCCCGAAATTTTGCACCGGCAATCAGCGCGCCCATATCCAGGACGATCACCCGACGATGCTTCAGGCTTTCCGGCACATCGCCGCTGACAATACGCTGCGCCAGCCCTTCCACAATGGCGGTCTTGCCAACACCTGGGTCGCCGATCAGCACCGGATTATTCTTGGTGCGGCGAGACAGCACCTGCACGACCCGGCGAATCTCATCATCCCGGCCAATAACCGGGTCAAGCTTGCCCAGGCTGGCCGCCTGCGTCAGGTCCCGGCCGTAGCGCTCCAGGGCCTGATAGGTGCCCTCCGGATTTTGATTGGTCACACGCTGGTGGCCGCGCACTTTCTGAAGCGCCGTGAGCAGGCGTTCTCGGCTGAGGCCGTGGTCGCGCAGCAAGCGGCCCGTCGCGCCATCGTCTTCCAGCATGGCCAGCAGCACATGCTCGACGCTGACGTAGTCGTCTTTCAGTTCCTTGGCTTCATCTTCAGCGCGGGTGAGCAACTGGGATAAGCGCTGGGTGACGTACACATGGTCCGGGCCACTGGCCGGGCCGGAAACTTGCGGAACGCGATTCAGCGACTTTTCAAGCTCAGCGATCAGCGCATTGAGGGGCACTCCGGCCTGGTTGATAAGAGCCGGGACGATTCCGTCGGAAGATTCCATCAGTGCGGCCAACACATGCTCAACATCAACCCCCTGGTGATTCCGTCGGGTTGCCAGCGCCTGGGCCTGCCGTAGAGCTTCTTGCGATTTTTCGGTCAAGCGATTGAGATCCACACTGCCCTCCTTCCTCCGGCCGTTCGGGCTCGGTCGTTTTTAACTAGCTGTGACTCTTGACTGTAAAAAAGGTAAGGCTGATTTGGGGCGTGTCAAGGCGGAGCGGCACAATGCTCCAGCCCCTCCACTCCGGTATCCCTCGGAGGAAATGCCTCCTCCCTCTCCCCTGAAACGTGTGCCGCGAAAAGGAACCCACCCCGCCGCTAGAGCACATCACGATGCTGTGGAGCGCATCTCTCTCCTCCTCTAGGAGTGCGGGCTTCCAGCCTGCATGGCGGCCAGGATGGCTGCCCTCCCAGGAGGGGTGACCGCAGGGCTGGGGTGAGGGGGAAATGCAAGCCGGGACACGGCCCGGACGGCCTATGCGCGGGCGCGTTTACCCGACGGCTCTTTCTTTTCGATCCATCAAATCCACGACCTTGGGTGACTTTGTTTCCGCCACCCAGTTCGTCATACGCTGCACGGCTTCGATCATATCGCCACACCAGCGCTCAATAAAATCGGCCGGGAGGTCGTGGTCGAGCGGAATCGCCTCACTCGCGGTGAGAGCTCTCGCGCCATCAAAGCCGATATAGGCAACCCGGGCGGTGAGTTCCTCCCGCGGGCGCTGAAATGCCGATCCGGGCAGAACGGCCACACCCGTATCGCACAGGAGCGCCTCACACAACGAGTCACTGTCCATGATGCCGCGCTGTGCCAGCCGCTCGGCAAAAGGCGAGAAATCCGGGAAGAGATAAAAAGCGCCAACCGGCGCATGCACCCGGACGCCAGCCGCCTGAAGAATCTGCGTACAGCGTTGGCCCAGGTCCGACAGAATGCGACGGACGTGTGAGAGATAGCGCTCGATCCCGATGCTGGCCTGAAACGCCCGGGTGGCCGCATATTGAATCGGAGAGCTGACCGACGTATAGGTCTCGCTGGCCACGGCCGCCATCGCTTCCATCAGCCAGTGCAAGTCCGGCGGAAAGGTAAACGTCCCGAGCCGCCAACCGCCGGCGCCACACCATTTGGACAGCCCGGAACTGATGATGGTTCCTTCCGGATAGAAGCGGGCGACGGACACGTGCGCCCCATGGTGATGGAGTTGGCCATAGATTTCATCCGACAGCAGAATCACCCCGAACCGCCGCGCGACCGCGGCCAACTCTTCGAGTTCGTGCGCCGTATAGCTGCCCCCCTCGGGGTTGCCGGGATAATTCAATACCAGAATACGCGGCCGGTCCGGATCGACCTTGCAGATGGCTTCCAGACGCTGGGGGGAAACGCGCCAGTTCTCTTCGAATGTCGTCGGGATAAGATTGACGGTGCGACCGATGATACGAGCCTGCGGGATATAGGACACCCAGGCTGGAGACGGCACGAGCAATTCGCCATAAAAAGTCAGCTGCAGGAGGAACAGGAGTTCTTTTGAGCCAGGCCCGACCAGGACACCTTCGGGACGGGCCTGCACGCGGTCTTTCTGGCGATGAAACTCCGCCACGGCTTCCCGCAGGGCGGGCAGACCGGTGACGGGCAGGTAATCGTCTTCGTGGGCGTGCAGCCGGAGCGCGTTCACCACTTCAGACGGAATAGGAAATGGCGATTGGCCCAGCCCGAGTTTATAGACGCGGTGCCCTTCGCGGCGGAGCGCGTTACTCCGCTCATTGATCGCTAAAGTTGCTGATTGTCCAAGCCCTCTCACGTTGAGATTGAGGCTGCCACATCGGTGATGACCCTGAGTTTCCACCGCATCCACCTCCCCACTGGCCTCCGTCGTTGTCTCACGGTCGCTGCGCCTTGCGCGCGTTCCTACTAGAATACCGCATGTCTCGGGGAGACACAAATATGAGCGAATTTCAGCCGCGCATCGGCACAAAACGGCGTGGCGCAATCGGTCGAGGCGGTTAATGATGCAAGGGGTCTGCGGTGGCCAGGGAGGGTGGGTAAGGCGTTTTCAGTAGATGGCAGTACCGGTGACTGAACATCTCCTGTTTGGTTTGGTCAGTGTTATTGTCCTGGGGGTAGGGGCGCAGTGGTTGGGCTGGCATCATCTGACAGGGAGGGTCAGGGTCGGCCCCTGGGATTTGGTCTGTCCGGCTTGCAGGTCAAACAGTTGGCGTAGCAACATAAAGGTCGATTTGGATTCCAGGTCAGTGTCTTCAATATAAAACCAATGGCCACGGTAGTAGGTCGCGATATACGCGTTATCAGGCCGCTCGGCCGTGGTCCTGATTTTGAACCGGCGACCGGCGGGTGTATGCGTCCAATCGAATACACCACCGGTTTTCGACGTAGTGACGGTCACCAGTCCGTCGGACTGATGCTGCTCCGGGGTTTCCACAGTCTGGGAGAGGTAATACAGCAGGCCGGAGATGGAGCGGGGGCGGACCGTCCATTGCGTCTTTTTCACGGCAAGGAAATCCGTGCTCAGATCAAAGTCCTTAACCTCCCGGTCGAGCTGGAGCAGCTCATAGATACGCTCGATATCAGCCTGATATTCCGCATCATCCGCGACCAACCGTACGAGAATACCGGGGGAGCCTTGCCGGTGCGTTGTGCCGATTTCGATGAGCTGTCTCCTTTGTAAACGGTGCAGCGATTCGAGGAGATGGTTGAATTCTTCATAGTCCGGCTCCAGTTTCGGGGTTGGCCCGGAGGCGTTGGGGGCGTTGTATAGGTTGTTGACCCTTTCAAGGCACAAGCCAAAGACCCGGTCGATATTCCACCCTGACTGGGTCAGCACCAGAATGGCTTCGAGTTGGAGCGGGCTGAGAAGGCTCTTTAACAGGTTTTCTCCCTGTAACGGGGTGTAGGAGATGGTCGGGTTATCGGCATAGCCAACCCCGACGCCTGGGCTCAGGGAGTCCCGGGTGCCGAAATTCAACGCGGCGTCTACCCCGGCACTGGCCTGTAGGGATAAGCTCGTGGTGACGCTGCCTATTTCCAGAAAAAACGTGACATCCCGATAGCGCATCCGTACCAGATTCTGGAGCATCTGCTCATTGATAGAGGCGATAATGGCCTCATTGTAAGCGGGGTGCGTGCGTTCGACGGCTTGCGGTCCGAAGGTCGCCAGACAGCCTGACGCCAGGGCGGTCAGTGCCGCTATCAGGAGCAGAACAGAGAGCCGGTGTAGCGGAATCTTTGGCGATGGCATGTGACGAAACGGCCTCCGCGAGAGCACTAGCAGCGAGCCACCATATACCAATTCCTCACGGGACCAATAGTCCCACTTCCGCCGGCGCTGGTGCACTTCGAAGCCAATTGGTACAGTTTGACCCGCCAAGTGCTGCACTTTGAACTTCAAAGTGGGATAATTGTTTCAGCACCCCATTTTTCACCCGAGGAGGAGGCCGATGAAGATTTTGGTTGCTTATGACGGTTCGAGTTGCGCCGACGCCGCCTTAAACGACCTCCGCCGAGCAGGACTACCAGCCGAGGTGCAGGCGAGAATTCTCTCGGTCGCCGACGTCTGGGTCGCCCCAAGGCCAGACGAAGGAGTGCGCCTCCAGCCAGCCACGACAGTACGGGAAGAGCGGATTATTGCGGCTCGGAATCAGGCTTCCGAAAAGGCCAGGTACGCGGTTGAGGAGGCTCGGGCGCTTGCAGTCCGGGCTTGCAGACGGGTGCAAGCAAACTCTCCGAACTGGGAAGTTTCCGCCGAAGCCAGGGCCGATTCCCCGGCCTGGGCAGTGCTCAAAGAGGCAAATGACTGGAAGCCAGACCTGATTGTTCTTGGCTCGCACGGTCGTTCTCCTCTCAACCGGCTCATGCTGGGCAGTGTCTCTCAGAAAGTCGTTACGGAAGCACGGTGTTCCGTACGAGTGTCACGCGGTCAAAATAAACAAGCCGACTCTCCTCTACGCCTTGTTCTTGGCGTCGATGGCTCACCTGGGGCGGACGCCGCGGTGCGTACACTGACCCAACGGTCCTGGCCTGCGGACACGAGGGTCTATGTCGTTGCGGTCATGAACCCTGTTTTGGCCACAGCCATACTCTGGCGCGAAACGGATGAACAAACACAAGACGCCCCAGAACGAGTCCAAGCCTTGGTTGAAGCAGTGGTCGAGCAGGTACGGGGTGCCGGGCTCGCCGCCTCTCCCCATATCCTCAGCGGCAACCCCAAGCAGGTTCTTGTAGAAGCAACTGAACGTTGGGATGCAGACTGCATTTTTGTCGGGGCCCGGGGGCTACGCGGAATCGGGAGACTCTTTCTCGGCAGTGTGTCAGCCGCGGTCTCCTCGCGGTCACACTGTTCGGTTGAGGTCGTACGTACAGACAACGACAATGAGTAATCTGCTATTCGCGTGGGAGAAACATCCATTTCTGCTACACTGCGCGTATGCCTGAAGTCTCATATCTCAAAGACTTGGTCATTGTGTTTGGGGTGGCGGTGGCGGTCGTCACCCTCCTGAAGCGCGCTCACTTTCCCTCGATTGCCGGGTTCATTCTGACCGGGGCGCTCGTCGGGCCGACCGGCCTCGGGCTCATCAACGACGCCCATCATGTCGAGGTCCTGGCCGAGGTCGGTGTCGTACTCCTGCTCTTCGGGATCGGCCTGGAACTCTCGCTCGACCGTCTCCGGCGTCTGTGGAAAGTCATCCTGCTGGGCGGGGGTCTGCAGGTCGCCTTCACGGTTGCGTGCACGGCAGGGTTAGCCATGTGGTTCGGACTGTCGCTCGGCCCCGCGCTCTTCCTGGGCTGTGTCGTCGCGGTTTCCAGCACGGCCATCGTCCTACGCGCGCTTTCCACGAGCGGCGAACTCGAAGCGCCGCACGGCCGCCTGGCGGTCGGCATCCTCGTCTTCCAGGACCTGTGCGTGGTACCGATGATGTTGGCCGTGCCCTACCTGGCTGGAGAAGGGGGTGCCCTCGGGGACATTGGCGTGACGGTCGGCACGGCCCTCCTGGTCCTCGTAGGGGTGTTGCTCGCCGCGCGCCGCGTTGTCCCCCGCTTGCTCGCGTTCGTGGCCCGGACGCGTGATCGTGAACTCTTCATTCTGAGCGTCTTTCTCGTCTGTTTCGGCACGGCCTGGGCGTTATCGGTGGCGGGCATCTCACTGGCCCTCGGGGCGTTTCTGGCCGGCCTGGTTGTCGCGGGCAGCGAGTTCCGGCACCAAGCGATGTCAGAGGTGATCCCGGCCCGCGAGGTCCTGGCCAGCCTGTTCTTCGTGTCTGTCGGCATGCTGCTGAATGTGGCGGACATCGGAGCGCACCTGATAGCGACCGTGGGGCTCCTGTGCGTCATCCTCGTCGGCAAGTTCGCGATTATTCTCGGCACCGCGCTACTCCTCCGCCTGCCCTTGCGGGTGGGCATCCTGTCCGCCGCCACCCTGTGCCAGATCGGGGAATTCTCCTTCGTGCTTTTGAACGCCGCGTCTGGAACCGACCTCCTCCCAGCCGCGCTTGCCCACAATCTGCTGATGGCCATTGTTCTCTCCATGCTGCTGACACCGCTGGCCATTGCGTTTGGTCCACGCCTAGTCGGCAGCGCGGCGCATGTGCCCTGGCTGAACCGACTCTTGGATGCAGAGCCACCCGGCATCGATCTGCCCGAGCCGCCCAGCGGCCATGTCATCGTGGCCGGCTATGGCCTGACGGGTCAACGCGTCTGTCGGGCTGTGCGCGGGATGGGGTTGAGCTATGTCGCGGTTGACCGGAACCCGGACAAGGTCCGCGTGGCCCACGCCGCCGGCGACCGGGCGGTCCTTGGGGACGTTGCGCAACAGGAGGTGCTGGAGGAACTGGGCTGCCGGCAGGCCCGCCTGGTGGTCGTGAATATCAACGACACGCAGGCCGCCGAATCCGCCGTCCGTACGGTGCGGGCGACCGCCCCGCACGTCGCGGTGATCGCCCGAGCCCCGTACGAGATGGACAAGGACGTGCTGCAATCCGCCGGGGCGGCCGAGGTCATTACGGCCGAAGCCACGGCGAGCGCGGCGATCGTGGCAACCTGTCTGGCGGCTCTCCGCACGACGCAGCCACCGGCCTAAGCAGGTCAGACCTACCCGGCAGTGGCCTACTCCAAGCGGCCTGGGAGGGGAAGTGGGCGGCTCTCCTCCTGGGAGGGCGGCCATCCTGGCCGCCATGCGGGCTGGAAGCCCGCCCTCCTCAAGGGGGAGAGAGGCGCGCTACACCCCATCGTTCTTTGCTCCAGGGTTCTTCTTTTACCGCTACAATTGCGCGTCCCACTTGTGTTCCGCAGGATTTTCGCCTACCCGAATGAAGCAGGGAGGAAGATATGGAAGAGCACATCACCTTTCCGGTTGGCGAAGGCGATAACGCCATCACCTTAGAGGGGCTCCTTTCGACCTCACACCAAGCCCCCGCGCTTGGGGCGGTGCTGTGTCATCCCCATCCGCTCTATGGCGGCGAAATGCACAACAACGTGGTGTCAGCGTTAGCACACGCCTTCCAAAAGGAGAATATCGCCACGCTGCGATTCAATTTCCGTGGGGTTGGACGCAGTGAAGGCACACATGACGAAGGCGTGGCTGAGTGCGAGGATGTAAAAGCGGCGGTTACGGCGCTCCTGGCCCGGCAGTCCGTCTCGACCGTTGTGGTTGCCGGCTACTCATTTGGCTCAATGGTAGGCCTGCAAGCCGGAGCAGAAGACGACCGCGTCCACCGCCTGATCGGCGTGGCTTTCCCGCTTGGATTCCGTGACCCGGCCTTTCTTATCAGCGTGACCAAACCGATCCTGCTCGTCAGTGGCGACCGGGACACCTACTCCCCCATCCCCGACCTGACCGAGCTGGTTACAAAAATATCCGCCCCAAAGAAGCTCGAAACCATTAGCGGCGCAGACCATTTCTTTATGGCCAGAGAGGGCGAAG
>WTHD01000464.1 GCA_011523265.1 Candidatus Binatota bacterium | reverse complement strand
ATACAGGACTACCTAGGCCATCGAGACCCCAAGCACACGGGGCATTACACGGGGGCAGTGTAACGGCAGGGGGTAGAGGGAGGGGATGCGCTCCGGGTATTGTAGGCTTGTCAAGACAGCAACATGGAGCAGTACAGTGGGAGACGGCCAGTATGATTCTCGTTTTTAGCGGAGCAGGGGGGTCGGCTGCGGTTGACCCAGAGCAGTATCCAACGACGGCGGAGTTCTTTCAGAGGCTTCCGGATGGCATCAAAGAAAACCCCTTGTTTGTTCAGGTTCGTGACTTTCTCGTGCGCACCAATCAGCACAGTAAGAAGATCATAGATATTGAAGACGTGCTGTGGGTTTTGCACGAACTTCAGGCCGACTGCCAGAAAATGAACGACCCGACAACGATAACGGGCTGCATCATGGGAGCGCGGGGCGGCGTTATCCCCAGGGTGGACTTTGCGGCCACCCAGCAATCAGCACGCCTATTGGACAAGGAGTGCATTACGCCGCTCATCGAGAGTATCTATGAACAGGTCTACAAGTTGTACGAAGGATTCCCCCATCCTAAAAAGTTGTCTGTGTGGACACAACTCCTCACAGGGCTGAGAGAAATCGATCCCGTCCTCGAAATCTTCACCACAAACTACGATATCGTCTTGGAACACGCTGTTCAGCAAGCCGGAATCCCTACGGAAATTGGCCTGACCTCATATAGCGAAGGCAATGGGGTACAAACACATCTATGGGACCCGGCGAACAGGCCGGAGACCGGGCTGTTGACCAGATTGCATGGGTCCGTGGACTGGAGGTATCTGACTGAAGACGTTGTGGTGGTCCGTGATGCTGTTTTTTCTGGAAATCATCACAAGCACTGCATTTTGTATCCTGGCTATAAAGGGGAGCCGAAGGAAGAGCCTTTCAAGCTGTTTCATGAACATCTCCGGAGAGTCGTGCAGGGAGAGTATGAGCCGCTGGTCGCCGCCGTATTCGTTGGCTATGCCTTTCGCGATGACTACATCAATACGATCCTCTCCCATCTGACTCCGAGGACGTTCGTGTATGTCATTACCAAGTCTGAGAGTGTCGGATGGCCGCGTGGGATTCCGAGCGTGATTGTTGATGACGGACTGACACAATCTACAGTGCAAGACTGTCTCAAGACTATAGCGGTGAATATCAAGCGCTCCGAGAGGTAGCGCCGGTCGTCCACCCGGGGCACCCCCCGCACTTTATGCGGCAACAACGGCTGAAGCCGCTCGAATTGCTCCTCGGATAACCAAAACTGACTGCTCATCGCCTCTTCCCTCCAAAGTGAAGGGAGAACGAATGGGACCTACATACTTAACCCAACTAAGTCAGCCCTGCTGTTCGCGGCACCCGGAGTACCGCCCGGGGAAGTCCCACCCGTGGAAAAACGTGGCCACACGTCCCCAAAACCAGCACTTTCAGCCTTGTTTTGGGCGATAGGCGTGTAGATCAGGTGAAAAAGGGGCCGCATCGGCCAGGAAAAGGCCAGCGGTTGAATCAAGTATATCGGTCCTCTTGTATGACCCATAGACGGGCGGCGCATCGCGCTACCGGCAGCCACTCTGTAGCCCGTGGATGATCCCCGAGAGAACCCAATCACACCCTGCTCGCTAAGAATACCCGTCTATGAGTCCAGACCCTAGTGCTTTTCCAGCCGCTCTCCCTCTAAGGAATCGACTTGGCGCAACTGCGGAAAAATACGTGCCCACAGGCCAACAACGGCCAGGGTGCCGAGTCCGCCCAGCACCACTGCGGGCACGACCCCAAACCAGGCTGCGGTGACGCCGGACTCAAATTCCCCGAGTTCGTTTGACGCGCCAATAAAGACCGATTCGACCGCACTGACCCGGCCGCGCATCTCGTCCGGCGTTTTCACCAAAACCAGGACCCGCCGAATGACCACACTGATCATATCTGACGCGCCCAGGATGGTGAGGGCCAGCAGTGACAGCCAGAGATTGTGAGACAGCCCAAAGACGACGATGGACAGCCCGAAGACCCCGACCGCCCCCAGAAGAATTGCACCCGCATGACGCTGAATAGGCCGGCGCGCGACGATCAGCGCCGTGACCAGCGCACCAACTGCGGGAGCGCTTCTCAGCAGCCCGAGTCCCCAGGGACCAACGTGCAGAATATCCCGCGCATAGACCGGCAGCAGGGCGGTTGCTCCGCCTAACAGCACCGCAAACAGGTCGAGCGATGCGGCACCCAGGACAACCGGCTGACCCCGAATAAAGGAAATCCCCGCCACAACAGACTCCCAGGTGGCGGCCATCTGCTCTCTCTCGCGGTGTTCAATGCGGATGGTGTTCACTAAAAAAGCGGAAAGAAGAAACATCAGAATACAGCAGCCATACGCCGCCTCCGGTCCAATGGCGTAGAGCAGCCCGCCGATGGCCGGGCCGACAATGGTCGCGACCTGCCAGGAGGACGAGCTCCAGGCCGCGGCATTGGTAAAAAGGCGCTGGGGCACGAGATTGGGCATCAGGGCAACAGAAGCCGGAAATTCAAAGGCGCGGGCCGTTCCGAACAGGATCAGCACCCCAAAGAGAAAGAGCGTATTTGTGCCGCCTTGCAGCGTAAACGTCAAAAAGAGGACAGCGCATAGCGCCTCAACGATGATGCAGAGCGCCATCACGGTTCGTCGGTCATAGCGGTCGGCGACATGGCCGGTCACCAGCGCTAGGCCGAGCGACGGGAGAAATTGAGCCAGGCCGACTAGGCCGAGGTCGAGCGGCCGGCGTGTCAGATCATAAATCTGCCAGCCTATGGCCACCGCCTGCATTTGAATGGCCAGGGTGACACACAGCCGGGCGGCCCAGTAGCGTTGAAAGCCGGGGTAGGTAAAGGCCGATGCTGAAGTAAGGGCTGTCCGTTGTTCCAAAAAACCCGCCTAACCTCGAAATAGAGTAAACGTGTTCGGCCTTTATAGCTGATGGAGGACGCGTTCACTCTTTATAGGCAGTATAGGCTTTCCCAAACGCCTCGCGGGCGATAATGCCCTTCATGACCTCCGGCGTACCGTCGCCGATTTCAAACCCGACGACATCCCGCCAGCGCTGCTCTAGGGGGACTTCCATGCTGTAGCCGTAGTGGCCGTGTAAAATCATGCAGGCGTGAATCGCCTCGGCAGAGACTTTCGGGCCCATCCATTTGGCCATGGCCGCCTCTTGGGTATGCCGCTGACCCTGATCTTTGAGCCACAGACATTTATAGGCCACCAGGCGAGCCGTTTCGAGCAGCGTCAGATATTCGGCGACCTGAAACGCCACGCCTTCAAATGTTGCCAGCGGTTTCCCAAAGACCTGCCGCCCTTTGGTGTATTCGATGGTTTCATCAATCGACTGCCGGGCTGCCCCAAGAGCAGCGAGGGCCACCAAGGCCCGGTTGAAATCAAAGGCAATCATGGCCTGATAAAAACCGCCGCTCTCGTCTCCCACCAGATAAGCAGCCGGGATGCGCACATTATCAAAAAACAGCGAGCCGCGTTGATGCAGCCGAGCCCCGGCACTGTTATACACCTGACGTGAGACACCGGGCGCGTCAAAGGGAACCAGAAAGGCGGAAATGCCCCGCGCCCCACCCTTGGCCGTCCTGGCCAAGACCAACCCAGCGTCCGCATTGCCGGCAAAGGTGATGCTGGCCTTCTCTCCGTTCAGCACATACGCGTCGCCGGTTTTGACAGCGCGAGTCGTAATGTTGGCGGCGTCCGAGCCGGCCGCCGGTTCGGTCAGCGCAATAGCCATAACGGCGTCGCCCGTTGCCATGCGGGGCAACCACTCGGCTTGGACCTCGGGTTGGGCATAGGCGGCCAGCAATTCGGCGATCATCATCCCAAGCTGGAGAAAGAGGCTGTAATTGAAATCGCCGCGCGACAGCTCCTCGTTCATAATGCCGCAGGTGACAAAGTCCGCATTCTGGCCGCCAAACTGCTCCGGCACGCGCAGGCCAAAGATGCCGAGTTCAGCGACTTCCCGAATCTCCGCTCGGCCGATCTTTTCTCCCCGGTCCCAGCGCGAATAATTCGGTAACAATTTGTCTTTGGCAAACTGACGGACCGTCTGTTGGACCAAGCGCTGTTCTTCAGTAAAGGTAAACTCCATAACAGTTCTCTGTTGGGCTTGGGCTCAAAAGAAGAGGAGTGTAGACACGAACGTAGGGAGCGTCAATGAAGCGGGCGCTTGGCGGTCTGCCTCGCTCAGGGCATACTAACAAGCCTAAGGAGGAGATTGCATGTCAGAATCAGTTCTCATGGTTGAGAAGGCCGATGGGATCGCGACCCTGACCCTGAACCGCCCACGGGCGATGAACGCCCTGTCCCGTGAACTCCGGCTTGCCATTGTCAGCACTCTTGAATCTTTGCAAAACGACCCGGATACCCATGTCGTTATCCTGACCGGAGCTGGTCGGGCGTTCTGTGCGGGTATGGACCTCAAAGAACTGAGCCGGACGAGCGAGCCCTTACAGGAACCGCAACCAACACAGGGCAGCATGGACGTGGTGCGGGTCATGGAGGCGTTCGACCGGCCCATTATTGGGGCGATCAATGGTTTTGCCATTACGGGTGGGTTTGAACTGGCCCTGGCCTGCGATGTCCTGATTGCGTCCAGCGACGCACGTTTTGCGGATACGCACGCCCGGATGGGTGTCATGCCGGGTTGGGGCCTGAGCCAGAAACTCTCGCGCGTGATTGGTATTTACCGGGCGCGTGAATTGTCTTTGACCGGCAACTATCTGTCCGCCCAGCAAGCCGAAGCCTGGGGACTGGTGAACCGCGTTGTGGCTCCTGATGACTTGCTGCCGACCTGTCACGCCTTGGCCAAGGATATGCTGTCGTGTCTGCCCGATATGCTGCGCAATATGAAGCGCGTGATTAACGAAGGCTACGCCCGGACGCTCAGCGACGGGCTTCAACTCGAATCAACCGCTTGGCGTGAGCAGG
>WTHD01000412.1 GCA_011523265.1 Candidatus Binatota bacterium | reverse complement strand
TATAAAGACAAACCGGGATTCGGCACTCTTGCCGAGGCCATGAGTGGCTTTGCCCATATTACCGGCCAGCCGGACGGGCCGCCGACCCTGCCCGGCTATGGTCTGGCAGATTCTATGGCTGGCCAGTTTGGCACCTGGGCGGTCATGTTCGCACTCTATGAGCGGGATCATAAGAGCGGCAAGGGCCAGATGCTCGACCTGAGCGTCTTGGAACCGTTGTTCACGACAACCGGCGATCAAGCGCTTGCCTATGACCAGCTTGGTGTCATTCAGCATCGAACCGGGAACCGGGTGCCGTCTATTGGTGCTCCCCGCAATACCTATCAAACCAAGGACGGTCACTGGCTCGCCCTTTCGGCCAATGCGCCCGCCTTGGCCAAACGGGTCTTTGTCGCCATCGGTCGGCCGGAATTGAATGATGACCCACGCTTTGCCGACAACCGCGCCCGGGTTGAGCATATTGACGAAGTCGATGCCATTGTTGGCGGCTGGATTGGCGCGCGCACTGCCGAAGAAGTCCTGAAACGATTTGATGAATTCGAGTGTGCCTGCGCACCGGTATACGACATCACCGGCATTCTCTCCGATCCGCATTTCCAGGCGCGTGAGACGGTCACCACCGTTGCTGACCCGGAGCTGGGACCCATCAAAATGCAGAATGTCGTCCCGAAATTTTCCCGGACTCCTGGCGTAATACGCTGGTCGGCTCCCACCCATATGGGACATCACAACGAAGAGATCTATGGACAGCAACTCGGCCTGTCGCCGCAGAAACTGGCGACATTAAAAGAAAAGGGGGTGATCTAATGTCACGGCTGCGTCGGAGTTTATTATTTGTCCCGGCCAGCAGCGAGCGCTTCTTTGCCAAGGCCAAAGAGTCGGCGGCGGATACGCTGATCTTTGATCTGGAGGATGCGGTGGCTCCAGAGCGCAAGGCCGAAGCGCGCGAGACCATGCGGGAGGTCCTTCAAGACACTGACTTTGCACGCTTTGAGCGGACCGTGCGTATTAACGGACTTGATACCCCCTACTTCCTGGATGATGTGTTAGCCATGGTTGGGGCTGGAGCCGATGGTCTCGTCGTACCCAAGACAAACAGCGCCGAGAACATTCGGTTCGTGGACCAACTCGTTTCCCTGGCCGAACACCGCGCCGGACGCTCGCCTGGAGACGTTGTCCTGATTCCCCTGTTTGAGCAGCCCCAGGCAATTGGCAACGCGTTTTCCATTGCCTCGGCAACGTCCCGGATTGCCGGCATCGCCTTTGGGCACGGCGACTTCTCCTTATCCATGGGGATTAAAGCCGCACCCTCAACCGACGGGGTGGTTTTACAAGCGCGCTGTCAGGTGGTCATGGCCGCCAAGGCTGCGGGCGTGACGCCGATTGATAACGTCTATCTCGATATTAAGGACCTCGACGGTTTACGCCTAGAAACGCAGCAGGGCCAGAATCTCGGTTACGAGGGCAAGGCCTGTATCCATCCCGGCCAGGTCGACCCCGTGAACGCGGTGTACACACCGACGACGGAAGAAGTCGAGTATGCGCGCGCCCTGGTCGCCGCTTTTGAACAAGCGGTGGCCGCGGGGCATGGGGCCGTCTCCTTCCGAGGGCGGATGATTGATGGACCGATTGCCGACATCGAGAAGATCGTATTGGACCGGGCGCGCAAGGCCGGTATGGACGCACCCTCCTAGGAAACCGTGACATATGGCGCGCGATGCTCTGAAGCACGGCTCGGCCTATGTGAACGGAGTCCGCCTGCATTACGTCACCCAAGGTGAAGGTCCGCTGCTCATTTTGCTGCACGGGTTCCCCGAATTCTGGTATTCGTGGCGCTATCAAATCCCGGCTCTGGCGGAATATTTCACCGTCGTGGCGCCGGACATGCGAGGCTACAACGAGAGCGAGAAGCCGACCGGCGTCACCAATTATCATATTGACCGGCTCACCGGGGATGTACAGGGTCTCATTCGTGCCTTTAATGAAAAACGGGCCGTTATTATAGGTCATGATTGGGGTGGCGGTGTGGCCTGGGCTTTTGCCGCCAACTATCCACACCTGACCGAACGGCTTGTTGTTTTGAATTGTCCCCATCCGGGAGCGTTTCAGAAAGCGCTCAAAGAGAACCGCCAGCAGCTTCGCCGTAGCTGGTATATATTCTACTTCCAGCTTCCGTGGTTGCCTGAGCTGGGCCTGCGTTTGTTCAGGCGGCGCTTTATCGAGCAGGCGTTTCGTGACATGGCCGTGCGGAAAGAAGCCTTCCCCGACGAAGAGTTGCACAGATACGCCCAGGCATTGCGTATCCCTGGCAGTGCCCGGGCCGCCATCAATTATTACCGAGCAGCGTTTCGCCACCGTCTCCGCCATGGTGCAGTACACCTTCCCCAAATCTCAAGTCCGACCCTCCTGATTTGGGGTGAGGAAGATAGAGCACTAGGAAAAGAGCTCACCCACGACATGGACGAGTACTTCAGCGATCGTTTTGAGATCAAGTACATCCCCAAGTGCAGTCATTGGGTCCAACAGGAACAGCCTGAAGTGGTGAATCAGTATCTGCTGGAGTTCCTGTTGGTACAAGAGAGCCAAGGAGAGACCGAGCCTTCTCTCCATGCACCCTCGACCCAAGCGGCTTCATCAGACTCTGGTTGAGGCAGGCGGTGGACCGCCCCCATTCCTTACTCTACCGACCGAAAGGCAAAGCGTGGGTCCGCGGCCCGGATTTCGGCCTCCGGCAGACCGAGTTCCCGGCGGACCATATTGGTGCCCTGAACCAGGGCGATGCATTTGTAAAAAGCAATGCGGCGCGATAAGCCTTCACGCCCAAAGCCGCAGTCTGCGGTAATAATGAGCCGTTCCGGCGGGACGTATTCGAGCGCGCGGCGAATCAGATCAGCGATCATTTGGGGAGGCTCAACCGTGGTGACCGTGTGGTTGATGACGCCAATGGCGATTTTTTTGTCCGTCTTATACTGCCCGAGTAACGGTAGGTCGCGGCCTTGGTTGCTCGCTCCTTCCAGGGTGAGGACATCGGCGTTGAGCTGGAGCAGGTGCGGGAGCGAACGTTCATAGCTGGGCCGCTCCCAGTAGAAGCTCTGCTGGTTGGGATTGCCCCAGCAGGTATGCGCCCAGACCTCCGTATTGACGCCCTCGACCTCACGATTGAACGCTTGGGTGTAGGATTCCAGTTCTTTATCCGTTGCTGGCGGGGTCGTGCAGCAGGCGAAATGATGGGGCGGTTCTTCGATCTGGATAACCGGACAGCCCGCATCCGCCAACTCCCGTAACTCTTCATTCAGCGCCGCAGCCAGGTCCATGACCAGAGCGTGATCGGCTTTGTAGTACTCGTTCCACAGCATCATGGGCAGACAGGTGGCGCTGATCGAGCCGAACTTTACCGGCTTACTGGCCATCTTCTGTGCGGTTTTCCAGATAGCAGAAAAGTGCAAGGGACCACGCGTCACTTTGTCCGTGACCGCCGGAGGGTGGTAGGCTTCCTGCACTTCGTACAGGATATGGCCAGGCTTGATATCCGCATAGTCGAGAAAATGTGAAGAGTCGCGAAAGCCGCTCACCCCGTTGAGGCGTTCAATCGTATAAAAAAACCAGGAACGCCCGCCTACTTCCAGATCAAAACGGGTGTCTCCATCGGTGAAGATGTCAAGGCCGGCCTGTTCTTGCTCATTCATATAACAGGCAACCGCGTCAATATACTGCTCCCGATAGAGTGAGTCGCCCATCGCGACTTTAAACGGCCGCCCTCGTAAACTCTCGGTAAACCAGGTCGGCTTTGGAAATGATCCGACCATAGCCGTCGGCAGCTTTTTATCTTTTGTCGCGTTAAACATCGTCACTCCTCCTGTTTGATCTGTATAGCTGGCGAATCATACACCCTGTGGCCGGGCGACTGTCAACCAGGATGGAAGCAGCCAGACCAGATCAGGGAGAGTCACCATCCGAGAGCCTGTATCCACGCTGGGCGCTTCGGGTAAAGTGTGCTAGAGGCTGCTGAGAGACAAGCCTCGGACCGGAACTACCGGCTAAAATAGAAAAAGGAGTAGGCCATGTTGCGCGGTATTTATTCGGCGCTGATTACGCCGTTTGATGAGAATGAGAACATTGATGAGCGCGGGTTAGAGAAGCTTTTGGAATGGTCAATCGGGAAGGGGCTCAACGGCGTGTTTATCGTCAGTAGCACGGGAGAATCCTGGGCGCTCAGTTTTGAGGAGAAAGTGCGGCTCTTTCGACACACCGTAGCAATCGTCAACAAGCGTATTTCCGTTATCGCTGGTGTGGGTGTTCCCTCAACGCGTGAAGCGGTGGGGCTGACCCAAGCGGCTCAGGCCGCGGGTGCCGACTATGTCTGTGCCGTACCACCGAGTTTTATTCGCCCAACCCAAGACGAAATGATCCAGCACTATAGTGCCATTGCCGAGGCCACGACCCTGCCTCTGCTGCTATACAATATTCCGATGTTGGCGGGCAATGTCCTCGAGCCACCCGCCATACGAACATTGGCTGAACGCTACGCCCACATTCAGGGGATAAAAGACAGCAGCGGAGATTTAACCCTGCTGAACAACCTGATGGTACAACGGCGATCAGATTTCAGCGTTATGACTGGCATCGATACCTTGCTCCTGCCTGGCTTGTTAGCGGGCAGTCAGGGAGCAATTTTAGGCAGTGCAAACGTGTGCCCCGAACTCTCTCTGGAAGTTGTTCGCCTCTTTGACGCCGGACAGCATGACCGCGCCTGGGCAGTGCAAAACCGCCTGACGCGATTTTGGCCAGTTATGGGCTTTGGCTCGTTTCCGGCGCCGATCAAAGCCGCCATGCAACTCCGCAATCTTCCGGCGGGTCCAACTCGGCAGCCGATCTCGCCGCTGACCGATGCTGCTCAGGCTGAGCTGCGGCGCGAGTTGCAAGCCATGGGGGTATTAGACTCATAGCGGTCACGCCGAAAGG
>WTHD01000317.1 GCA_011523265.1 Candidatus Binatota bacterium | reverse complement strand
TGTCATCAGAGTCGCTCCGACTGCGGGCGAGTGCCCGGACCACGTTCTCAAACTCATTTTCAGAAAGCACCGAGGGTGCTCCAGGTTCCGGATCAAATATCTGATACAAATCGTCCTGGTCGAGACCGATATCTTCAGCATCAAGGCCCAGGTCTGAGAGGCTATCGACTGTTTCGTCCATGATATCATCTATCATCACGTTTCCTCCCGGCCTCCAACAAACGTATCCATTGCTCGCTCAAGGCGTTTGCCAAGCCGTCCAAAGGATCTTGTCTTATCTTCAAGAAACTGCCCGAGAACTCCCGTGTCCTCTTCCTCCTGTTCTTCAACCACTTTCATCAGACGTTCACGGAGTTCGATTGAGTGATCAAGGCTCTCCTCCACCTCCTCCTCAAAGTCTTCTATTGTCTCATAGAGAGAGACAGCACAGCGTTGGCTTCCGAGCTTTGCCCCATGGATCAAATATGAGACAGCATTTTTCATCGACTCTTTTGCCGCATAGGTCTGCGCTAAATAGTAATAGGGGTCCGCACAATCCGGTCTGAGCAATACCGCTGTTTTGAGGTATTTAGCCGCCAACAAGGGCTCTCCGAGTAATAAATACGCCCTTCCCGCAGCAGCCAAGGCCCAAAAGTCCATCGGATCTTGTTCAAGGTAACGCCTACTCAGGCACAGGCTCGTCCTCGCAAGTGCTACCTCTTTCGCTATGCCCCCCTTTGCCCCACGGATCATGCTGCCTACTCCAGAAACGACGAACGCCCTGGGGTTGAAGACGGCATCGATACCTTTTCGGATATTTTCTGTCGTCCGACTTCGGATAAACGCCTCCGCTAAATTCACATAACCCATAGGAGCCTGGGGGTTCTCATGAACCTCGGCCTCCAGCCGAGGAATATCGTAGAGACTTTCTACAATGGAACGCCCGACGCTCATCGTTTTAGCCAAGTCAGCAAGCGCAGTAGTTTTCTCAAGTTCCGAATAGTCGGATTGCTCCGCCATCTCCGCATATTCGTGTGCAAGTGTTTCTCTATGCGCCTGTCGTTCTACGGCTGCCTGAGAGTTTTCCTCCTCTAACTCATTGATCTCAATCAAGATTCCTTCAATCTCACGGATCATCGGTGCGAGCTCTACCGGGAGAGTCTCAACGAGAGGAGAAATATCCGGGCGTTTATCTATGAGATACTCGACGAGATTGTCGAGTTGATTCGAGAGTTCCATATCAGTCAGTTCATCTTCCTCATCAATATTGAGGTCCGTGCTATTTGCAAGTTCAAGAAGAATCGCCATGTTGTTATTTCGGAGTTGGCTTTCTGTCTCAGCATTGGGAGATTGCTTTGCCAATTGAACGACTATTCGTGCAAGAGCCATTTTCAGCTTCCGCTCGACATCCGAAATGGACCACCCCTCTTTGATCTCACTGAAGGCGTCTTGAATATGGGTGGAAAGCGACTCCGCCCGATTGATCAGCTTGTCGAACAAGCCCATAAAAAACCTCTGTTTATTCGACTTGATTTTTGTTGCTCAACGCCTGAGACACGGTGGCAAAACATATTCTTTGCTTCCGTGCTCGCAGGCGCGTCAAGCAAAAATCGGATATGCGCTCATATAGCCCAGCTCGGCCAGCTCGGTATGCGGAGCGCGGTGGGCCATTGCTGCCTTGATCGGCGCGACGCTGGGCACCCGGTCGATATACGCATCCAGCATGACGACCTGATTATCCAGCGTCAGTCGAAACGTGGCGCACCCCATCCAGTCCAGGGTCGCAGCCATACCCTTCCCTTTTTGTTCACGGACCTTGCTCGTATATGAGGCGGGCTGCCCTCAGGCTGCCGAAGCTGAGGCTTTCAACTTACTTTCAAACGCCTTGCGGAATTTTCGCATCTTGGGATGAATGACCATCATGCAGTACGGCTGGTAGGGATTCTGCTGATAAAAATTCTGATGATAGCCTTCCGCGGGATAAAAGGTGGTCAGCGGGACGATCTCGGTGACGATCGGGTTGAGCCACAGATCTGAGGCGTCGGCCTCTTTTTTCGACTGCTCGGCTATGCGCTGCTGCTCTTCATCATGGTAGAAGATGGCCGAACGGTACTGCGTCCCGATATCATTGCCCTGTCGATTGAGCGTCGTTGGGTCGTGGGTCTGCCAAAAGATTTCCAGGATTTCCGCAAACGAGATAATCTCGGGATCAAAGACAATCTGAGCGACCTCGGCGTGTCCGGTTGTCCCCGAGCAAACCGCTTCGTAGCTTGGATGTTCGACCGCGCCGCCCGTATACCCGGACACCACGCTCTCGATACCTTCAACCTCCAGATACACCGCCTCAATACACCAGAAACAGCCCGCTCCCAGGGTTGCGGTTTCTCGCCGATTAGCCATCATGCCCTCCTAATTCCTGACGTGTTTCCGGCCACTCATCAATGTTAGGCCGGAATGTACCATTTTCAGATACAATCGCTCAAGACAGGTTTGCGGATTGTGAACACGCGTGTGTCGAAGAGGAAACGTGTCCAGCATCTCTCTGCTGATTGGAGGATACGTTTCCTCTTTAGAGCGGATCGATCTCCAGGACCTCCCAATATTCGTCCCCGTAGCTGTAAAAAATTTCCTCGCCGGGGCGAATGGTGCGCAGGCTGACGATCCGGGCGGTTTTCCAGCGCGTCGACACGATCAGTTCGGCGTTGGGCGTATTGCTGTGATTGATATAGCGCGTGTAGTTCGACTGTGGGCCAACCGCATTAATCCAATGATCTTTGCACACCCACATCAGATAGCGCGATGAGCGACAAGGTTCCCGGTTCGCGTGCCAGTCTCGAATGATCTCGCCGGTATAATAGCCTATGGTCTCGCCTTTCTTGATGCGGAGCTTGGCAAACACGCCCTTTCCACGGCCGGGGGAGTCTCTGATCTCAAAGCTGTCAGCCGTATGCACGACTTTCTTTTTAGGCATGCGCCCTCTGCTCGCGACTCGGACGTATTTAGGGATAGATCGGCGTTCCATGCGCCCCGGACTCGCGCAACTGCCAATACAGACGATTGAGGCGATGGGTCAGCGGACCGGGCACCGCGCCCCGCAGGGGACGCCCGGCCACTTCCCGCACGGCCAGGGCGCCGCCCGCGGTGCTGCAGGTAAACACTTCGTCCGCAGAGTAGAGATCGAAGGCCGTGACATCGCCCTCAACCGTGGGGATGCCGGCCTCCCTGGCCAGATCAAGAAAGGTCTGGCGGGTGATGCCGCGCAACACCTGTCGTCCGGGAGTGTAGAGCGTCCCTTGTCGGACCAGAAAGACGTTCGAGGCCGGGCCCTCGCCCACATAGCCGTCGGCGGACAGCCAGATCACATCGTCATAGCCCGCCTCCAGAGCTTCGATTTTGGCCAGTTGAAAATGCAGGCGATCCAGACATTTATAGCGTGGGTCGAGCGTGTCGGGCGTAAAGCTGCGTAAGTGGCTGATAAACAGGCGGATACCGGTATTCCGCTTTTCCTCGTCGGCCAGGAAGATGTACGGCGCCGCCCAGATGATGATGGTCGGATCGTAATCGCGCGGGTCGGCGACCACTTGTTTGGCAACGCCCCGCGTCACAATAAAGCGGATAGTGGCGTCGCGCAGTTCGTTACGGCGCACGGTTTCAACGATCGCCTGGCGCCATTCGTCCCGCGTCATGGCGGTTGTCAGCCGGGCGGCCTGAAGAGACTGAAAAAATCGGTCGAGATGTTCATCCAGCTTGAAGATCGTGCCCCGCCAGGCCGAGACTACATCAAACACGCCGTCGCCCAGCAGAAAGCCCTGATCGAGCACGGAGATGCTGGCCTGACTCAGAGGTTTATACTCGCCGTTGATATACACCAGGGGTTCGTGTGTCATGCCTTCCCTTCTCAGCCTTGTTGCCTGGACGAGAGCGCCGTTCCGACCGCTTCACCGACTGCCCACAGGCTGACGGCGATCGCTGCTCCGACCGCACCGGCAGTAAGCGCGCCTATCCCGGCCGAGGTACCGGCCCCAACCGCTTGGCCGGTACGTTTCGCCACGCCCTTCTCCCGCCCGAGCGCGCTCGCCGCGGATTCGGCAATCAGTTGGGCGGCATCCGCGGCCAGCAGCCAGGGTGTCGCTGCCACCCTGCCCGCAGCTTTGGTTGAGAGTCTGGACGAAGCTTTCATTGCCAGTCTGGCCGCGCCCGTGGCGACTAAGCCAACGGCCACCTTTGTCACCGCTTCAGAGGCGGTCTGCACGAAGCGGTCCGCCTGCTGGCTCTCGCGTTTGCCGCTGCGACACCAGGTGACGAAATGCTCGCAGTTATTCCACAGAATATGATAGTCCCGCTCGCCGAGGCAGCTCAGCGCCCGGAGCGCGATCTCGTGCGCCTCATACGAGGCCGGAGAGGCGACGGTCTCAATCGGGCAGCCTTTGGAGAACGTTGCATAGGAACTGACCTGGACCGTTGCGCCGACGCCATCCGACACGCCGCGTCCGTATTGCACGACATAGCCGTCTCCGAGATCAATCGCGTGGTGGGTATACCAGCCGCGCCGCACGCTGAGATGGTCGCCTCTTGCCATGTGCTAGGGTTGCTCGGTTATGGCGGGGCCGTTGCGCGGCTGCTTATAAATCGTGACCGCGCAGGGCCGCCCTACCACCTCGCCTTTGTCATTAAACTCGCCGTACTCCGATTGGAACACATCCATGCCCCATTCCCTGGGCTGGGTATCAAACCAGAGCTTGGTATGCCCGCAGTAATACAGGACGTCTTTTTGGTGGAAGCTCCAGGCGTGGGGCTGCTTCGTCACCCCCAGCGCCGTGGGGTGACGCGCGGAGGTTGCGGCCTTACCCTCCTGGAGCATGCGCCCTCCACTCGGGCAGTAGTGCAGCAGAAACTGGAACTTCTCATCGTCTTCTTCGCAGGTGAAGTCGTAGCCGTGCGAGCGCAGGAACATGGCATAGGTTGTGGCCAGCAGAGTCGGGTCTTTGTCCCGGTAGGCTTCCAGCACCGGCCGCCAGAGTTTTTCGCCCACATAGCGCCAGGCTTCTTCCACCGCGTCCTCGCCCAGCTTTTCTTGGATATAATCGAGGAAAACCGCGGACATATCACCGTACAGGTCGTGAATCGGCCGGCCCTCTTCCCAGATGTCGTCAACAGCTTTCAGTGCGTCTTGGGTGCGACCGTCCCGGATGGCGGCTTTGGCGCGGTCGCGCGCGGTTTGCATGAAGTCGTGGCGGATACGTTTCATCGACTGGTCCTCCCGTGACGGCCTCACACGAAAATATCGAGCGGCAGGAAGGCCGAGACCACAAAGTTCGGGACATCAACCAGTTCGCTGACTTTCAGGTCCACCGCCACGCTACAAATGGCGTAAGCCTGCTGGCGGGTATAGCCGCGCTCGCTCACCAGGTGGTCGATCATATTGAGCAAGGCGTTGCGCGCGGCCAGGGTGGCGTCCTCGGAGTGGGCCACGCCGTCACGCGTGTACGACTGGCCGGTGGTCGCAAAGAAGCGTTTGGGCGCGGCCATTTCCGGCGACGTATAATAGTCTTCACGGTAGAACTGCACCTCACGGATATCGTGCTGAGCGGCCAGGCCCTTGAGGATGTTGAAAGAACAGTAACAGGTGGCGCCCATCTCGACCGCGGTCCCGCAGGATTCCCCGTCTCCCTGAGCAAAATGGGCATCGCCAACCGAGAGTAAGCCGCCCGGCGTAGAGACGGGGAAGCGGATGGTCGTCCCCTTGGTGAGCTGTTTGATATCGAGATTCCCGCCCGTCTCATGCGGGGCAATGGTCCGCATGGCGGTGGAGGCAATACCCATATCTGCGGGAATCGCGTCTTTGGCCTCCGGCAACAGGACCACGCCCCCACGTTCGGCCAGCTCGGCTTCGCGCTGGTTAATCTGTTGCAGCAGTTCGTGCGAGGGCGCCAGGCCGATGACACCCATAAACGGCGCGCCGGGAACGCGCACCCCAGGCAGGTCGTCGGAGGTCGCGAAGCCGTTCTCAATAGTCCACCGCACGATATACGGCTCGGTGAAGTCGCTGCGTAAAAACCCGAAGCCCGGCACCTGGACGGTAAAGCCAAAGGGTTGGGGCTCGATTTCAGCCAGGGTGACTTCCAGAATATCGCCGGGTTGCGCGCCTTTGACATAGACCGGTCCGGTCAGCGGATGCACCACACCCAGGTTGGCGTGTTGCAGATCAGCCGCCGTGGTTGCCGGGCTGATAAAGCCGTCAAAGGCATCCCGCGTTTCCAGCCCGACCACCTGGCCGGGCTCGACTTCCGCGACCGGCTCGATATCGGGATGCCATCGATTATGCCCACAGGCCGGTTCTTCCTGAAGTGTTTTGGAGCGGTCAATCGCAATATAGGCGGCGGTCTCAATGCTCATGGTTTTTCGTCTCCTCTCTCAGGGCAACTGTTTCTTGGCCCAGCCTTCCGCATACGGGCTCAGCAGTTTGAGGTTGAGGGCCACGCGGGTAAACCTCCACACTCCGTCGGCCTGTTTGGCCAGCTCGCTCTCATAGGTGCCGCCGATCCAAAAGGCGTCGTCTTCTCCGGTCTCCCGGTTGGGCATATTGGCCGTTTCCCACAGATACCAGAACGCTTTGGCCGTCCGGCCGCCTGGGTCCACGTCTACCGCGGGCGAGACCATATAGTGCAGGGTCCAGCCGATAAACGCGCCGGACTCGGCCAGAAACTGACGAATGGCCTCCTTACCGGTGTAGACCCCAAAGCGTTCCCCCCCATCCCAGACTCCGGTGTCCGCAAACAGGGGGACCATGATGTCGGGATCATTACCCCGGTCTGCGCCCTGGGCGTAGCGCACCACAAGGAGCTTGATCGCCTCAATGTCTTCCAGGCGTTGGACGCGGGCGGCGAGCTGCTGGACATCGCCCTCAGCCATATAGCTCCTCTCCATCAAGGTAAGCGGTCGGCGTGAACCGCAATAAAACGGGACTCGTCAAAGCTGTTGGGCACCCGTGGCTCGCTCTTGTAACACTCGACAAACGGGGCGATCTCGGCAAACGACAGGCTGAGATAGAAGAGCCGCTTGGCGTCTGCCGGGAGCTGGTCCAGTTCGTACTGGTTTAGGTATTCCAGCATGGCATCGAGCCGGGGCAGCAGGACCTGGTACAAGGTGGTGAGTTCTCCGGCGGTGCTGGCGGAGCGTTGCCGTTCCCGCTCGCGCTGGGTCGCCAGCGACCAGTCCGCCACAAAGACTTCGAGGTCGGCAAACGGTTTGGGTAAGATGGTGGCCATGGCTGGTTCCTAGGCGTTTCCGTTGGCGGCGTAAAAGCCGACGTAGTCTTCGAGCACTTTATAGCTGTGGCGGATCAGGATTTCCTGCTCTTGCAGATGGAAGTGGGTTTTCACCCCGGAGGAGAGCGCCTCCTGGGTTGCTTCCATGGTCCCCGTGTCTTCGAGCCAGGCGTTCCGCAGCACAGTGTTGTTAAACTCCTGGGCAAACCGTTCGCCCGGTGTCGTGGCCGGCGGCCAGTAGGCGCGGCCTTCCCACAGCGTGCGGTCCACGTCGAGCGGCCAGAACTGATGCGTGAACCACATACCCGGCAGAACGTGTAGAATCAGGTTGGGAAAGATCACGTCCAGATCAAAGCCGAATTCCGCACTGCGGGTAGGATTGACCTCGGGCGGGAGTTGGTCTTGAGCCGCAGACCGTTTTGTCACGGTTTCGCCAAACCGGTAGGCCACCGCCGCAGCCGGGCTCGGCTTGTGCTTGGGGTTGCCGTACACGATGCAGGAGCGGTGCGGGCCGTAGAAGCGCACCTCGGGCAGATGACACATGGGGTTGTTCTTGCCCGTAAACGTGTCCGGGTAGGACCGGCCGTGGATCACATTCACGTGATAGCCCTCGGAGAAGGCGTCCAGGGCGACTTTCCAGTTACACCGCAGCTCGGTTTGATAGGCGTACCGCGCGGTCAGGTCGGCGTACGGAAAGCTGCCCATGCGCTGGCCCAGCTCACCCAGATAGTCCTCCAGCGACTGCGTTGGTTGGGGGTCCATATTGGCAAACAGAAACCCCTGCCAGAGTTCGGTCGCCACCGGCACTAGGCCATTGGCGGCTTTGTCGAGGTTGTGAAAAAACGCTTCATCCGGCACGCCGACCAACCGGCCTTGCGTATCATAGACCCAGCCGTGGAATTTGCACGCAAAGTTCCGACAGCTTCCCCGCTCTTCCCAGGCCAGCTTGTTGCCGCGATGAGAGCAGATATTGTGAAAGCCGCGGATGGTGCCGTCCTGTCCACGGACAAAAATCATCGAGGTCCGACAGGCTTTGAGGTTACGCACCATATAGTCGCCGGGACGGGGGATTTCTTCCTCACGGCCTACGTACAGCCAGACTTTGCGGAATACTCGTTCGCGCTCCAACTCAAAATAGGCGGGAGAAATGCAGGGCTCGGTTGGCACGGGGCCGGTTCCCAACTCGGGATACTCTTCCGACCAACGTTTATTGACATCAAAGATAGCGGTTGTCATATCCCCCCCCTATATGGCGTGTGAGGCGAGTAGGTCGGATTAGCGCAGCGTAATCCGACACGGCCGGCTGCGTCGGCTTACGCCTGCGGCTAAGCCGACCTACAAGGCTACCCGCCGTTGCCTTGAATGCGTCAATGCGCCCTTCAACAGATGTACGGATACTGGCGGGTTTACGCATTTTGCACTTCAGTCTGCATCATGGGCATGACTTTTTTGGCAAATAAATCCTGGGTTCTCAGCGCCCGGTCTTTGTCAATGCCGCCATAGTGGCTGATTATGATCATTTCGTCGAACCGAAACTCTTTCCACAGCGCGAGCAGTTGTTTACCCACGGTGTCGGGCGAGCCGACACACACAATGCCGGCCTCGACGAGTTCCTCGTATGAGAGATTGCGCAAGTTCGGGAAATCGTCCGCGGCGTAAAACGCATAGCCGGCGTCGATCAGACGCTGTTTTTCCGCCGGGGTGCTTCTGGCCAGCGAGTCCATGGGCGACACGTTGAAGTCGATAAAATTACGGACCGGCCGCTCGGCCTCGCGCAGGGCCGTTTGGTCGTCCTCGGCAATATAGATGGCCTTGACCCAGCCAAGATAGGAGGGTTTTCCGGCCTGATGGCAGGCCTGGCGATACAGCTTGGCCGGTTCCCGAAACACTGAGGTTGGAGCCGGCCCCCCAATGCACACGCCCCACTCTCTTTGGGCGGCCATGCTGAACCACTTGGCGCTGGTGCCGACCTGGAAAATTTGGGGGTGCGGTTTCTGGTAGGGTTTGGGCACCACCGACAGGTCTTTGACTCGGTAATATTTGCCGTCGTACGAAAACCGCTCTTCGGTCCAGGCCTTGATCAGAATATCGAGCGCCTCAACATAGCGCTCCTGGTTCTCTTCCAGCACGATATTGGCCGGTTCATTCAGCCAGGCGTGCCCCCGCCCTACTCCGCACTCGATCCGGCCCTTGGTCAGAATGTCCGCTTCTGCGATTTCGCCGGCCAATATCATGGGGTTATGTAGCGGAAGCGTATGGCACAGCGTACGGAAGCGAATCTGGGTGGTTCGCTCGGCCAGGGTGCAATACAGGGCCAGCGGATTGGGGTTAATGGCAAACCGTTCAAAGAACGGATGTTCGAGCGTGGTGAAAACGGAGAAGCCATTCTGGTCGGCATGAATCCCGAGGGCGATTACTTCTTCGATTAACCGGGCGTGGTCTTTACCGGGGGGGCATTGAAACTCGACATAGGTCCCGAAGCGCAAGGGTTGTGACATGCGGTTATCCTTCTTTTAACAACTGTTCGTATTTTCACATATGGACCGCTTCTGACAAGGCCGGGACGCTGACGCGGGAGCGCCAAGATCGACACACCCGTCAGTCTTGGCTAGGCTACGTGCAAGCAAGATCCAAAGGGAGGAACACGCAGCATGATCGATCTGTATACCTGGCCAACGCCGAATGGGGAGAAGGTCCATATTTTCCTGGAAGAGACGGGTCTGGAATATAACGTCATTCCGGTGAATATCTTAACCGGGGATCAATTCGACCCCGAGTTCCTGAAGATCAGCCCGAACAATAAAATGCCGGCCATGGTGGACCGCGACGGGCCGGACGGCAAGCCGTATGCCGTGTTTGAATCCGGTGCCATGCTGCTCTATTTGGCAGAGAAAACAGGCCAATTCATGCCCTCGGGCATGGCCGAGCGTTATACGGTTATCCAGTGGCTGATGTTTCAGATGGGCGGGATCGGTCCCATGCTGGGGCAGGCGCACCACTTCCGGTTATACGCCCCGGAAAAGATCGAGTATGCCTTCAATCGGTATACCAATGAGGCGAGCCGCTTGTATCGCGTGGTGGACACCAGGCTGGCCGAGGTCGAGTATTTGGCCGGAGACTATTCGATTGCCGATATGGCGACCTACCCCTGGCTGCGCTATCACGAAAATCAGGGTCAGAAGCTGGAGGACTATCCGCACCTCAAGCGCTGGTACGACGCCATCAGCGCGCGGCCGGCGGTCCAGCGAGGGCTCGCCGTGCTCCAGGAAGAGAGCCGCTCCCCACAACAGATGGACCGGCAGGCCAAGAATCTGCTGTTCGGTGCCGGTCAGTACGAGAAACGCTAAGCTCGTGACGAGTCGCCCAATAATCTCGGGCCGAGGGGCTAACGGACGCGGCCAGGATCGCGGAGCGGTATGGGGTGCCGGTGGCGATGATCCATGCGCATCGACAGGTGTTTTGAGGGAGGAAGGCCGCGGAACGCATTGATGAGGGCCGGGGTTTGAGAAATGAAACTGATCGAAGAAATCGAGGTGTTACGAAAGAAGATCGACCAGATAGATAAGCCATATCCGAATTCTGAGTTGAATTCTGTTGGTCTCATAGAAAGCGCATTTTGGGCTCGATCCGTTCTGGAGATTATTGGAAAGGTTGAATTCCACAAATACAATTACGCCCTAAAAAAAACAATTCGACCGACTTACACTGCTTTCAATCGTCCAGGCATGCACACGGCCGCTTACACAAACGGTTCCATCGCACT
Source organism: Candidatus Binatota bacterium (assembly GCA_011523265.1). Classification (GTDB taxonomy): domain Bacteria; phylum Desulfobacterota; class Binatia; order Bin18; family Bin18; genus Bin18. Next base: position 11,162 of record WTHD01000317.1, on the reverse strand, counting down.
GGAAAAGTTGCTCCATACCATCGTCCATTTTCGTTACTTCGAATATGACCATCTCCGAGATGGGAAGGACTGCTTGCAAGTACAGAGTGATCACAACAAAGAAATATGCCAAGTGTTCTTTTCGGACTTTGTCGAGGCACTGAAAACCTTCTTAATTCCAAGGAGGCTTGTAGCGGTGACAATATGTGACTTGGTGGAACAGGAATTGCCTGAAATAGGGAAGGGCTGGCACGATGAGATAAACCTCTTTGGCATCAAGAATTTTAGTTGGCTCACGGGCGATTTTCTGAAAGACGAAATTGGACTCAAGCGGAAAGTGATGCAGAAGTTTTTTGGAATTAATGAAGTACCTACAGAAATTTTGCGAAATCGTAATTTCGGGACGATGTATGGCGAAAAAAAGGTGAGGTTCATGTACAGCGAAGATAGGCAGAAGCCACCTACGGAGTCACGGCCTTTTGACCATGTTGTACTGTTCAATTTGATTAGACAGTTTTGCCTGGATAACAAGGATTGGTGAGCGTTAGCATTTCCAGCGGTGAGGATGCCAGCGTTAGCGGCGACTCCTATCGTTCAGCGATCGGCCAACACAACTGGCGGGCGATCTTTTCCAAGACCGATAGGCCCCGAGGGCCTTGGTCCCCGACGCCCAACTCTCGTGTATCCTCCAACCCTTACCTACCCGAGAGTGAGGTGTGGTTATTCGTCGGGGCATGCAAGCCGAAAGGGTTCGGGCCGCCACTGCCAATAGGGCCGGGCTGCGGCCTGGTGCCGGACGCCGTGCAAGCGGATGCGGTCGGTCGCATTGAGCAGCAGCGGCATGACATCCGCCCCACGGATGTGGCCGAGCCCACCGGATATTGCTGCGCGTTCGTGAAATGTGGTTACCGAGTCGGACAAGACGTTTGAACCACCGGCAAGCAGTATGGGCACGGCCTCGCCCGAATGGATGAGCGGCCCACTGCTCGGCGTGGCGTGGTCGCCGGTCACCACAACCAGCAGGTCGGCTTGATTGGTCACTCGCTCGACAACCGGACCGAGCGCGACATCGAGTGCCTCAAGGGCCTGCATTTTACCCAGCGGGTCTTTGTAATGGGCGGCCACGTCCGGAGCCTTGGAATGGACATGCACGAACTCATACCCCTGGGTGAAAAGGGAATAAGCGGTGTGCAGTTTCTGTCTGAAGTCCGCGGTCGTGTCTGTTTCCCCTGAGGTGGAAATCGGCGTCATGCCACACACGCGGGCAATCCCGACGTATAATGGATAATTCTCAATACTGGCTGCGCGCAGACCGTTCTGCTCCTGAAACGGCGCGACATCGGGTCGCACCGCAGCCCACTTGGTGAGGACAAAATTGATACTGGCGCAACCACGCGCCTGGCGTTTCCGGTTGAGCGGATGCTGGCTGAGTTGGTCATGCGCCCAGCTCAGATAGGCGTTCAGCGCATCGGCAGTGCGCGCGGCACTCTGCGGATGTAGGGATTCCGCTAGGGGTTGAGCCCGCGCAACATAGGCGTTGTTATAGAATGGATCGACATCGGTAATGTCCCGGCTCGGATGGCCGCGCAACGTCAGTAGAGCTTCACAGCGCCCGCAGGAGGTCAAGGCAAATTGCAGCCCGTGGGTTTCGTACGCGGCAATGGCTGCACACAGCCGGGCGCACGCCTCCTCATCCTGGGTTTGCCGTTTTTCCCACAAGAGGGCATCCCGACGCAGCTTGCCGTCGATGACCGTTGTCTCGGCAAAACTTGCCAGCAGCACGACAGACTCGGGCGGCACCTCAAACCCCCGGCCAATAGCCTCAAACGCGGCCCGGCCAGGGAATTGCTCCAGCCCATAGCCAAACAGAATGAAGTGGGCGGTTTCGCTCTCCAGGGGGACACCAGGCGCGAGCGGTGTGAGCAAACCCGTGGTACCGAGGGCAGCCAGTTGATCCAGATGTGGTGTATGGGCCGCCTCAAGCGGTGTTTGGCCATTCAGGACAGGCTGTGGCCGGTCGGCCAGCCCGTCAAGAACGATGAAAAGGATGGGCAAGGAGGGCATGAGCAGAGCTTACGGGAGCGCGTAGCGAACCAGTCGCTGGTGAGCCCCAATCTGCTTCAGGACTGCGCCCACGCCGCGCGGTACGAGGTGTTCCCAGCCTCGCCCTTGGCTTAAGCAGCGGCGGACCGTACTGCCGCTCTCCTGCTTGGTCGCGCCGGGATCCAGGATTTCGACCTGCCACCCGGCCGCCTGGAGGCGGGCGACTTTCTCTCTGCCCCACTCCGAGAATACGCGGATAAACTGCACGGTCTCCTTGGGGCAATAATACACCCAGCGCCCGGGCGCATGAATCGGAAAAGGCACGATAGAGACACGACTCAGATCAATCGCTGCCTCGATCAGGGCAGCCCGAATCATCCACTGTCGCTCAAAAAAGGTAAAGGGATTGGCCTCTAGTGTATGCCGCCGCGTATCTGCGGCCTCTACCTGCGTTTCGGATGGGTCAGGATTGGTGATGCCAATAATCAGATGCTCACTACGGTTGAGCGCCTCCAGGGTGTAGTGCAAATGGCCGGTATGAAAGGGCTGAAAACGACCATGAACCATGCCGTAGCGCACGCGCATATACGCTGCCTATCCCATGCGGAGCACAGGGGCAAGGAAAGAAGGGGAGAGAGCATTGGCTCAGGTGCCGTCAAAGACTAAACGCCCTGCGGCGTTCTGGGCCTCGATCCGGGCAGCCATGTTGGGCGGCAGATTGATCGGACGCTCGTTCGGAAATTTGTCGGCCTCGACGGCCGGACGCATGAAATACTCGTCCGGGTGAGAGACGGCCGCCTGGGTCTTGATGGAGGTATCGAGATACCACTGGCGACGCATGAAGTCCGGGCTAAAGAAGACCGTTGATTCTTCGGGTTTCCAATCCATGAGCCTGTGACTGTCGTTGACCAGATAGGACATAATGTCCGTCCGCAGGTCCCAGTGGGAAATAAACAGGGTGCCGTAACCCAGTTCTTCGAGCGCAGGATTGAAAAACTCGGCCAGCCTCACCTCAATATGATCCAGCTCCCCGTCCGGCCCGTATTGCTCGCCGCGTAGCGGGTAGAATGAGGACTTCTCCAGCCAATAGAGAAAACGGGGCATGTAATAGTCGGGCAACCACTCTTGTCGTGCTACCGCCTCAACCACATAGCATTCCACCCCCCCGTCCAGCGTATAGTGCGGAAAAACCTCACCCATCAGCTTGATATTCGCGGTCTGTACGGCCCGAGACTGTCCGGTTTCACCGTTCCGCAGGATCACGGTCGGGCGCGTGTTCGGAAAGCGGACAGTCCGGTACAGCACGTCCGTACCGATCAGTCGCCAGGAGAACTCCCAGGCGTCCCGTCCCCAGGCGTCGTCCGGGGTGAGCGCCATGTTGGGGAAATTGCTCTGACGACGAAACGGGGCCTGGTGGCGTACCCGTCGAATGGAAGACGAGTAGGCGAAGCGCTCCTCCTTGGTAATCTTTTCCTTGTCCGTCCGATACCGAATCGCCAGCCACTGACCGCCTTCGGCAGCGGGCGGAGCAATGGCCTGACTCAGCGAGCGATAGATCTCTTCACCGGGGGCGGCGGACAGGACTTTGCGCACTCCGCTTGTTTCGGAATCATAGTTGACGAAGGTGATGGAAGTGCCGGGGTTGAGCAGTACCCCTTGCGGCGCAATAGATGCCCAGGAGTTGGCCACGACCGATGACCAGCGCGTACGCGGCGTGAATTCCATGGCGCGGTAGCCCATTTCCTCAGCCGTATACGGCGGGACGAACGGATAGGCTTCGGCTGGAAGATACGGAACCTGGGCATGGCGTGGCGGGTCGCCCTCGAGTTGGACCTGGGCCAACGCTTCTTCTGACATCTCTTCGACTGTTTTCCAGGTGCGTTGGGTCGATTGAGTCGGTTGGGTCGGTTGGGTTGGTTGGGTCGATTGAGTCGGTTGGGTCGATTGGGTCGGCGGGTCGGCTCCGAGTGCCGGAGAGAGGCATACGAGGACACTACAGATCAGGAACACGAGACAGCAGGCTATACGGCTACGGGACATGAATACCACCCTACCCCAACATCAGTGTTGCAGCACTATAAAGTCTGAACATGCATTCAGCAATATAAGCAACGTGAATTCTTCGTGAAAATTGTAGTAGTTTTGGTTATATATGATGAAGAAGCGGAGGCGAAGGCCGGGTCGCGTTGACCCGGACGACCCTTATCCTGGAGCCAGCAGGTTGAGCGCCTTTCGGGTTGCGACCAGGCGGTCTTCGTTCACCGGGCTGACGGCGAGGACCGGCATGGCCGCCCCGGCTTCGTGGAAGGCGGCAAGCTGCTCTCGACACTGGCTGGGGGGACCAAACACGCAGACCTGATCGACCATGTGTTCGGACACGCCGGCGGCCGCGGCGCGGCGGTTGCCGCTTTTCCAGGCCTCTTGCATGGCGGTGACTTCAGCCCGAAAGCCGCAGCGTCGCCATTGTTTGCGATAGAAAGGCAAATTCCCGAAAAACGCCAGATTGTAGCGCGCTGCGGAGCGGGCCTGCTCAATATCGTCTGAAATAAACGTCGGGATGCTCACAATACATCCCACCTGGTCCGGGTCGCGTCCCACGCGCTGCGCCGCAGTGTGGGCCGCCTCAACAAGCTGCGTCAAATAGGGCAAGGCCGGCAGAAACGGCATAATCCCATCAGCCAACTCGCCACCGACTTCGGCGCTTTCAGCGGTCACCGCACCGACATAGACCGGCACGCTATAGTTGCTCTGCTGCGGACGATGAAAGGTGCTCAGCGGCTCCCCGCGAAACAGGGTATTCAGCGCCGTCACATATGAGCGCATATACTGCCGCGGCTGCTCCATAGTGATACCCAGGGATTCAAGCAGCGGACGGTGGCTCATGCCCAATCCGAGGATCATCCGTCCCTGCGAGAGCTCCGAAATAGTGGTGGCGGTCATGCCGGCCAAAAATGGATGGCGGAAATAGATATTGGCGATATTCGTTCCCACCTTGATGCGAGACGTTCCCAGCGCAATCGCTTCGGCACACGCCAGGGCGTCCCCCCGACCTTCGTTGACAAAAACAGCGGCAAAGCCCTTGTCTTCGGCAATCTGGCCGATTTCAACAAACTCCTGTGGGGGGGCGGCGGTTGCCGTCGAGAGGACAATACCTAACGGATACATACGTTTTTCCTTTGTCCGGCCGGACAGGACCGATGACGCGAGGGTGCTCCTGTCTTAGTCGAGAGGCACGGGAGCATCGCTCCGGTCACGGACCTCAACCGACGTTCCACCGGCCTGTCCTGTAATCGTATCAAAAAAAATAACTGTGCCCTCCATGACCGCTTGCGCAGAGATGACCTGATACCGTCCGGCCTGCGGACGGTAGGCGAGATAGACCAAAAGGGCAATGATAAAAAAGAGCTGAAAGCTGAGGAGCCGAAGAAATTTATCAACCCGTTTCATGACGACGGCTGTCTCATCTGCAGAACGAGAATCCTTAGGCGGCATGCGCTCTCCTTTCTCTCCTCACATATTCCGGGCAGCTCTTTTATAGGATGTCCGCGACCGTTTCTCAATTTCCACCACTTGGGACCTTTTCCTGAAAGAGGAAACGTGTCCAGCATCTCATATCTATTATTGGAGGACACGTTTACTCTTTGGCGGCGCGTAGCGCCTGTTGCACGGCCTCTTGGGGTGTCCGCACGACGGACACGCCTTGAATATGGGACCAGGCCCGTATGGCAGTCACGGTTTTGCCCAGCGTCAGCGCCAGTGCGATTTCGGACAGCGTTCCAGTCGCGCCGGGCAGGGCAATCACCGCATCCCCCGAGGCCGCCACCAGCATATTGCGGGCGTGCCCGAGCCCGCTGGGGATGGCGATCGAAATGCCGGGCGCGGCGGTGTTCGCCTCATACGTGGGGAGAATACCGATACTTGTGCCGTTATTTTGCGCCGCGCCCCGTGCAGCCGCCGCCATAACACCGCCGAGTCCGCCGCATACCACGACGGCGTCGTGCTGGGCAATCAGCCGGCCGACCTCCTCTGCCCAGGCGGCGACTTCTGCCGAGGGCTGACTGTCACCAATAACGGCAATTTGGATCTTACGTGGCATGAAGAGTAAACGTGTCCTCCTATCAAGATGTCAGATGCTGGATACGTTTCCTCTTTTAGGCGGCCGTCCCGCTGTTCGTGTGCGCACAACTCTTATAGAAAACAACACCTATGGAAACAGCAGAGACGCCAACTCCGGGATAGCTCGAATCGTGTACTGGGGGCGCGGACAGTGGGCAGGCAGCTCAGCCCCGGAAGCGTTGACCCAGGCGATATCCATACCCGCCTGTTGGGCACCAGTCACATCGTCGTGCGGAGAATCACCAACAAACAGGGCGGATTGGGGCGCAACCTGCAACTGGCTGAGCGTGTCGTGAAAGATCTTCTTGTGGGGTTTGCGCCAGCCGTGTTCTGCCGAGATGACCGTACAGCGAAAGCAGTCGGCGACCCGACCTTCTAGGATGACTCGTCTCGCGGTTGGAGCATGATCGAAATTTGAGACAAGCGCGGTCGGGTAACGTTCACTTACGCGAACCACGAACTGGGTATGAGCGGGAGGGACTTCGGTCGCGGCGGCGAGCAGGTCCATATGGGCCAAAGACAGGGAGGCTCCTAAACGAGCGGTTTCAGGGGTGTCGTCCAGGCCGGCGTGGACCAGGGTGCGACGAAATCGCTCCGCAGAGCTGATTTCACGCATGTGTGTGGAGCGGATGGCGCCGAGTTCCTGGTTCACTTCGCCCAGGGCCCGATGAAACTGTTCAAAAGGCAGGGCCGGAACCACTTCCGTCACCACATCGCGCAGCCGGCCCATGGTCGAGCGTGTCGTCTGTCCCTTCCACTCAAAAACCGGCAATTTTCCCGGATTAAACAGTGCAATGGTCCCAAAGAGGTCAAACAGCACAGCGTCGTAATATTTCACGCTAGTCCTTTACGGGTACACTGAGCGTCTTTCAGCTCTCGCAGCCGAGTCCCAACAGGGTAAAGGGGGTTTTTGCTCAACGTCTTCGTCCTCAGAGTGCCGAAGTTTGTAACCGGAGTTTCCCACTTGTGCAAGCAGAGACCATGTATTATGGTTTTGAACAGTCCTAGAGAGTAGAGTAGTGGAAACACTACGGGAGGAGACCTATGGCAGACAGCAAGGTCGGTGCAGGGGAAGAAACCACTGAACAGAGTGTTGTGGGGTTTGAAGAAGACCTGAGTGATGTCGAGCTTCCTCAAGAACTCCCGATCCTGCCTTTGCGGGGCGTCGTCATCTTTCCTTCCGCCATCGTCCCGCTCCTGATTTCGCGCGCGTCCTCCCTCAAGCTGGTTGAAGACTGCCGAAAAAGCAATAATCTCCTAGGCTTAGCCGCCCAAAAAAATCCGGAAGACGAAGCCCCGGAGCCTCAGGCTCTTTTTTCACGGGGGAGTGCCGGGCGTATCCTGAAAATGTTGAAATACCCGGATAATAGCGTCCGCATTCTGGTCCAGGGGCTGAAGCGGATCGATATTCGGGAATACGGACAGATCGAGCCCTATTATCAGGCGCAGATCACGCCACTGGAGAGCGACACGGAAGCCTCCCGGGATGTGGACGCGCGTCAAGCCCACCTCGTCAGTCAGTTTGCCAAGTTCGTCTCCATGGTTCCCTACCTGCCGGATGAACTCCAGGGTGTGGTCATGAATATCAAAGACCCCGGCAAGGTGACGGACCTGATTGGCTCGAACCTGAATATCTCGGTTGATGAAAAGCAAGACCTGTTGAATACCTTGAGCATCCGTACCCGACTGGAAAAGCTGTCCGCCATTCTGAATCGGGAAGTCGAACTGGTTGAGCTGGGGAATAAAATCCAGTCCCAGGTCCAGAGCGAGCTCAACAAAAATCAGAAGGAATTCTATTTACGCCAGCAGATGCGGGCGATTCAAAAGGAACTGGGAGAAGGAGACTCCCGTTCCAATGAGCTGGATGACCTGCGCCAGAAAATAGACGACGCCAAGATGCCCGAGGAGGCGCTCAAGGCGGCCAATAATGAGTTCGAGCGTCTGAAAATCATTCCACCCGAGTCGGCAGAACACTCGATGGTGCGGACCTACCTCGAATGGCTCATCCACCTCCCCTGGGCAGTCACGACAGAGGACAATCTGGATATTCCGCACGCCCGCCAGGTCCTGGACGAAGACCACTACGACCTGGAGAAAATTAAGGACCGTATCCTCGAATATTTGGCTGTGCGTAAGCTCAAGCAGGACTCGAAGGGACCCATTCTCTGTTTCGTCGGTCCTCCGGGGGTCGGTAAAACATCGCTGGGACGCTCCATTGCGCGGGCCATGGGCCGCAAGTTTATCCGCCTCTCCCTGGGTGGCGTCAGAGACGAAGCGGAAATCCGCGGTCATCGCCGGACGTATATCGGCTCGCTGCCGGGTCGCATCGTTCAGTCCCTGCGCTCCGCCGGGTCAAACAACCCGCTGTTCATGTTGGACGAGATTGATAAGCTGGGCATGGATTTTCGTGGCGACCCAGCCTCGGCTCTGCTGGAAGTTCTGGACCCCGAACAAAATTTCTCGTTCTCCGACCACTATCTGGAAGTCCCGTTTGACCTGTCCAAGGTCATGTTTATTACCACCGCCAACTACCTGGAGCCGGTTCCGCCGGCCCTCAAGGATCGGATGGAGGTTATTGAACTGGCCGGCTATACGGAAGAGGAAAAGCTCGAAATTGCCAAGCGCCACATTATTCCCAAACAGGTCGTCGAGCATGGTCTCACAGATGAACAGGTCGAGTTTACCGATGAAGCGGTGTTGAGTATTGCGGGTGGCTATACCCACGAGGCCGGCGTTCGGAACCTGGAACGCGAGATTGGGGCCGTGTGTCGCAAGGTCGCCCGAGGCGTCACCGAAGGGAACACAGAAAAAATCACAGTGACCCAGGAGAAAGTCTCGGATATGCTGGGGCCGATTAAATTCTTCCCGGAAGTGGCCGAGCGCACCCAAAGGCCCGGAGTCGCTATCGGACTGGCCTGGACTCCGAATGGAGGCGATATCCTCTTTATTGAGGCGACCCGTATGGTTGGGAAAAAGGGCCTGACCCTGACCGGCCACCTCGGCGACGTGATGAAAGAGTCGGCCCAAACCGCCCTGTCCTATGTCCGCTCCCAAGCCGACCAGTTGCGTATTCCGGCCGATTTTTATGACAATTGCGATATCCATATCCACGTCCCATCGGGTGCCATTCCCAAAGATGGCCCCTCTGCGGGGATTACCATGGTGACGGCCCTGGCTTCCCTGCTGACCGGTCGCAAAGTCCGCCAGGACGTTGCTATGACAGGCGAGATTACCCTGCGGGGGAAAGTGATGCCCATAGGCGGTCTCAAAGAAAAAGTATTGGCAGCCCGGCGAGCCGGCGTCACGACCGTCATCGTACCCCAACGCAACGAAAAAGACCTGGAGGATGTCCCGCCCACGGTGCGGGAGGAAATGCAGTTTCGCTTTGTTGAGTTTATCGACGAGGTGCTTGAGCATGCGCTGGAAGTGACCCCGGTTGACGTCACCGCCGCCCAGGCGGGATTTCAGCCCGAGGTCCCGCCCTCGTAAGGGCGGCTGGGTCTCAAGAGCGGTGCATGACACTCAAAACAATTGATCAGCTCCCTCTGACCCATAAGCGCGTTCTGATCCGCGTCGATTTTAACGTGCCGCTGACGCCGGAACAAAAAGTGGGCGACGCAACGCGAATCCGGGAAGCGTTGCCCACCATACAGCACGCCCTCGCCCAGGGTGCGACCATCCTGCTTGCTTCTCACCTCGGGCGTCCTCGGGGAACGGTCAAGCCGGCGCTCAGTCTCAAACCGGTGGCGGCGCTACTCCAGGAACTGCTAGGTCGTCCGGTGAGCCTCGCTCCGAATTGTGTGGGACCGACGGTTGAGCGGCAGATCGACCAGCTTCCGGCCGGGGCGGTTGTCGTACTTGAGAATCTGCGTTTCCACTCCGAGGAAGAAGCCAATGACCCGGCCTTCAGTCGCGCACTTGCCGGCTTGGCCGACGTCTACGTGAATGATGCGTTTGGCTCATCCCACCGCTCTCATGCCTCGGTTGTGGGCGTTGTGCAACACTTCGAGGACAAAGGGGTCGGGTTTCTCGTGCGCAGGGAGGTCGAGGCGTTGTCATCCCTGTTGTCCGCCCCAGACCGTCCTTTTGTGGCCATCCTCGGCGGAGCGAAAGTGTCGGACAAAATCGGACTGATACACAGCCTGTTGCCCCGCGCAGACGATATCATCATCGGGGGGGCCATGGCCTATACCCTCTTGCAGGCGCAAGGGGTGAGAACGGGCCGCTCATTGGTCGAACCGGAGAAATTTGACGAAGCGAAAAGCCTGCTGCAAGAGGCTCAGAAGCAGGGCGTCACCATTCACCTGCCCCAAGACCATATTGTGACGGCAGAGCTTACGGCAGGAGCGACGGCTACCGCCACGGCAGGAGCCGATATTCCCGACGCGCAGCTTGGAGTAGACATCGGACCTCACAGTATTGTCGCGTTTCAGGCCGTTGTGCAGTCTGCCAGGACTGTCCTCTGGAACGGCCCAATGGGTGTCTTTGAGATGTCTCCGTACGACCGGGGGACCCGATCTGTTGCAGAAGCGGTCGCCTCCCTCTCATCCTGTTTCAGTGTTGCTGGGGGCGGCGATACGGTCGCCGCCTTGAGCCAGGCCAACCTTGCCGACCATATCAGTCATATATCAACCGGAGGCGGGGCTTCCTTAGCCTTTCTCGAATCGGGAGACCTGCCCGGTCTTGCCGCACTACGGTCGTAAGCCACTGAGCGGCCTGACATTTCTGGCCCCTCAGTTTTGATCTTGTCGGGGTGTATGTTTTCTGTTAGAGCTTTGCAAAGTATTTCCGGTCGGAGGAGTTCTTTTACGAACAGACCCACAGGAAAGAAAGGAGATCAGGAGATGATTCGAGGAGGTAGAGGCTTTCATTTTGTCTGGGTTATGGCCCTCCTCTTTCTGGTTGCGGGCTGCGCAACGGAAAGACAGAAACGTGCATTCTATGGCGCTACACTCGGTGCCGCTGTTGGAGCCGCGGCCGGGAGCGGAGTAAGTGACACCGATACTGATGCGGCGGTCGGGGCC
>WTHD01000194.1 GCA_011523265.1 Candidatus Binatota bacterium | reverse complement strand
GGCCAGTCTCTGCGGTTGTCCAATGCCTCGGTTGGCTTTTCCTATAGAACGACCGCACTCCCGCCGCAATGTATTGTGAGTGAGGTGATGTTCCGGCTCCGCCAAAAGCCCCAAGCCAGTATTACGGCTGCGATGCAACAGGCGCGCGAAAAACGGAACCGCAGGCAACCCCACGGTTACCCGAACGCTGGGTCCATTTTTAAGAATCCGCCGGGACGCTATGCGGGGCGCATGATTGAGGCGGTGGGCTGCAAGGGCAGCCGTCAGGGGCAGGCCCAGGTTTCTGAGCAGCACGCCAATTTTATTGTGAATACGGGAGGGGCCACGGCGAGCCAGGTATGGCGCCTCATAGAACAGGTGCAACGTCAGGTATGGCGGGAAGAACGGGTCTGGCTTGAGCCCGAGGTCCGAAGGGTTGGAGAATGGTAGCCGAGAGGAAATCCGAACAGCGTGTCGGGGTGCTCTGGGGCGGACTGTCGGCGGAACGAGAGATTTCCCGGCTGACCGGGGAGGCGGTCTGCGCAGCGTTGGAGGCACGCGGCTATAGCGTCCAGGCTATCCCGGTTGAACCCGATGGCGGCTGGATTGCTCAGGCGCAAAAGACGGATGTCGTTTTTATCGCCCTGCATGGAAAGTTCGGAGAAGATGGAGCTGTGCAAGGCGTACTGGAAACCCTGGGGATTCCGTACACGGGGTCCAGCGTCTTGGCGAGCGCTGTTGCCATGAATAAGCCGATGGCAAAACGGATCTGGCAAACCTATGATTTGTCAACGCCCGACTGGCAGATTGTTGAGCAGGGGACGCCGGCTGAGCAGGTCGTGTGCTCCTACCCGGTCGTGGTCAAGCCGATTGCGGAAGGATCGAGTGTTGGGGTAAGCATCGTCCGCTCCGAGGCGAGGCTCACCTCCGCCCTGACTCAGGCGTTTCAGTATGACACGGCGTGTTTGGTGGAAGCCTATATTCCCGGACAAGAAGTCACTGTCGGTATTCTCAAGGGACAGGCGATTGGCGCAATGGAGGTTATTGCCAAGGGTGAATTCCATTCCTATGAGGTCAAATATACGCCGGGGCGGGAAGAGTTTCTCATGCCCGCCCCGCTGCCGGAAGCAACCTATGCGCAGGTCCTCAAGCTGGCACGGCAGGCGCATCGTGCCCTCGAGTGCAGCGGATATAGTCGAGTCGATATGCGGGTCAGCCCGGCCGGAGAGATTTTCCTGATCGAGTTGAACTCGTTGCCCGGCTTGACAGGATTGAGTTATTTACCACGCATCGCCGCCCATCATGGACTGTCCTATGAGGATCTCGTGGAGGCTATCCTGCAGCAGGCAACCCTCCATATTCCGCGAGGAGAAGTATGAGCCCCCCAGCCCACAAAAAGTCCTCTGGGTCTTTGAGTCTTTGGGTCTTTGGGTCTCATAGACTCAAAAAACTCAAGAGACTCAAGAGACGCTTCATCTTATGGGGGCTGGTGTGTGTCGGTTGCAGTATCAGGGGGGTCGCCTTGGTCCATTATGCCGAGCAGCACCCGTACTTCGCTACGACAGATATTGTTGTCTCAACTGACGGCAGGCTCACACCGGACGAGATCAAACAGTGGGCAGGGGTGGCACCGGGGATGAATATTATCGCTCTGGACGTCCAGGCAATGGAGCGGCGTTTACGGCACCACCCCTGGGTCCACACGGCCGTTGTCACCCGGGAGTTCCCGCAGCGTCTTTATCTGACTATCCGGGAGCGTCACCCCATAGCGCGCATCCGCCGTCCAGAAGCTGCGTATCTGGACGGGAACGGGGACAGTTTTATCGTCCCCGCCTCGAGTACGCACGATCTGCCGTATGTGAGCGGACTTGAGCGCGTGCCCCTGGAAACACAGACCGTCAGGACGGTCCTCGCCGGAGCGCGCCTATGTCTCTCGCTGATACAGGAATGGGACGTTGCGCTGTCTGAAATTCATTGGAACGACCGGCGAGGATATACGCTGTTTTTGTCCGACCGTCAGGTCGTGATTCGGCTGGGCCAGCAGATCCGCCCCACCGTGTTTGTGCTGATGCAACGGGTGCTGGAGCGCTGGCCGCAAGACCGACGGGCAACCGTTTTTGATGCGCGCTTTACCGATCAGATTGTGGCGTCCCCTCTTCCGTTGAGACTGGATAAGGGGAAAAAGAGGAAACGTGTCCAGCATCTCCTGTCTACTGGAGGACACGTTCCCTCTTTGAGACGTGGACTTAACTCGCACGCTTAGGGAGGCGGTATGGAGAATATGGAGAACAAGGATTCCCTATTGGTGAGTGTCGATATTGGAACGTATCAGACATCTGTGGTCGTTACGGAAAGAACGCCCGATGGGCTGGCGGTCTTGGGGATGGGGACCGCACCGTCTCAAGGCGTACGCAAGGGCCTTGTCACCAATGTTGAGAACGCGGCCCAAGGGCTACAACAGGCGGTGGCTGAAGCCGAGGCCAACGCAAGCTGCGAAATTCATAATGTGTCTGTCAGCCTGACCGGTGGACATATGGAGGGAATTTCGAGTCAGGGCGTTGTCCGAATCAAAGGTGGCGAGGTGTCTGCGGACGATGTGCAGGAAGTGGTTGCGGTAGCCCGGACGATCGCCCTGCCCCCGGAGTGTGAGATTTTGCACGTCTTTCCACAGGGGTTTCTGGTGGATGGACAGGAGCGTGGCCGCGACCCCGTTGGGGCGAGTGGCGTACGGCTTGAGACCGATGTCCATGTTATCAGCGTTTCTTCAACCGCCCTGTACGCCCTCCAGAAATGCTGTGAGCGGGCGGGTCTCTATCTCAACGGCGTGTACTATGGCGCGCTAGCGGCAGCCGAGGCCGTCTTGACTCCGGAGGAGAAAGAGCTGGGCGTTGTGGTGATCGACATTGGGGCGGGCACGACCAGTGTGGCAGCTTTTTGTCAAGGCGTCGTCTATTATACTGCGGTTCTGCCGGTTGGTGGGGAAAACGTGACCAACGATCTGGCCGTGGGGCTCTGTATTCCAGTGGCAGAGGCAGAACGGCTGAAACAGCAGCACGGCTGTGCTTTGACCAGCCTGATTGCGCCGGGCGAGGTGATCGAGATGCCTCGCATCGGCGAGCGTGATGCCGCTCCGCTCCCACGGCGAAAAATGAGCGAGATTATTGAACCGCGGCTTGAAGAGATCTTCGAGCTCGTCCGAGAGCAGCTTGATTTTGGGGGCCTCTCGGACCGGCTCGGCGCGGGTGTGGTCCTCACCGGTGGGGGTGCGCTCCTTGAGGGCGTGCCGGATCTCGCCCAACGCGTCTTCCGTATGGCGGCGCGGCGCGGCGCGCCGCGGTGGTCGAGCGATGCGGTTGATCCGGCCCAGAGCCCCATGTATGCGGCCAACATCGGCCTGATCCTGTGTCATGCGCAGGATACGCTCCGCCCTCTGGCTCAGGTACGGAACGGACAGAACTGGCAACATATGCGAGAACGAGTCGTCGAATGGTTTCGGGAATTTTTTTAGACCATAGCCTCTCCTGTGGAGGCATGCTAACTGGAGATGAAGGAGGTGGGAGATGATTGAGTTTGTGGAAAATGAGGGTAGTGGGGCTCAGCTCCGGATCATTGGGATTGGAGGAGCTGGAGGGAATGCCATCAATACGATGATCAGTGGTGGGCTGTCCGGCGTGGACTTTATTGTGGCGAATACTGACGCGCAAGCGTTGCGGGTCAATTTGGCACCGACCAAGATTCAACTTGGTTCCGAGTTGACCAAAGGACTCGGTGCGGGCGCCAATCCTGAGATCGGTCGCAATGCCACGCTGGAAACCGAGGACGAGCTGCGGCAGCAGCTGGTTGGGGCCGATATGGTCTTCGTTACGGCGGGGATGGGTGGCGGAACCGGCACCGGTGGGGCACCCATTGTCGCTCGGCTGGCAAAGGAAAGTGGAGCGTTAACCGTTGGGGTTGTGACCAAGCCGTTTCTCTTTGAGGGGAAGCGTCGCATGCGGCAGGCCGATGAGGGTATCCACGAGTTGAAAGAAAGTGTGGATACGCTGATCTGTATTCCAAACCAACGTTTATTGGCGGTGGCGAGCCGCAGCCAGCCACTCATCGAAGCCTTTCACAAGGCGGATGAGGTCTTACTCCAGGCCGTTCGAGGCATTTCTGACCTGATTATGGTGAGCGGCCTGATTAATCTCGACTTTGCTGACGTGCGGACCATCATGGCCGAGATGGGGATGGCGATTATGGGGGCCGCCGCGGCGAGTGGAGAGAACCGGGCAGAAGAGGCCGCGCGGCGGGCCATTGCCAGCCCGTTGCTTGAAGATATTTCCATCAGTGGGGCGCGCGGGGTGCTGATCAATGTGACCGGTGGACCGAGTCTCACCCTGCACGAAGTGAATGAGGCGGCCTCGCTGATCCAAGAAGAAGCGGCTGAGGATGCCAACATTATCTTTGGCGCGGTCATTGACGAGACCATGGAGGAAGAGTTGCTCATTACGGTCATTGCCACCGGATTTGGCGAAAAGGAATTGGAGCGGCCGAAAACGCCAACGCTGAGCGCGGTGCCCGGCGGAAGACGGAACACAAAAGGACCGCTCGGAACATTTGATCCGGCAGTGCTGGAACAACCAGCTTATGCCCGGAGACGTACGCTCGGGCAAAGTTCGGCCATCTCTTCGACAAAAAATGCGGACTCGGAGCAGAGCGATGAGCTTGCCGAAAGTATGCCCGTGTTTCTCAGAAAGCAGGCGAATTAAGAGGAGGTCCTTGGGTTTATTGGGTCTTTGGGTCTGTTGGGTCCCATAGACTCAACAGACCCAAGAGACTCTACTGACTCAATAGACTCGAATGCTGCTTTTATGTGGTTGACCACCGAACGGGCGCGTAACCGGCTGGCGGCTGAAAAGCCCATTTTCTCGGCCGCTGTTGATGGAGACATTCCGCTCTGTCTCATTTATCCAAACGAGTATGCGGTCGGAATGTCAAATCTGGGTTTCCAGGCCGCCTATAAAA
>WTHD01000282.1 GCA_011523265.1 Candidatus Binatota bacterium | reverse complement strand
AGCGAGGGCACCATCCATACCATGACGGTCGAAAATCCCAAGAACTATTTTGGGGGATAGGAGCCGAAAGAAGTCGCGGCAATTTGTAAAGTCTATTTTATAAATTGCCGCGATTGGGCTAACCCCCCAGCGCTGTGGAGAAAAATAGGCTTCTTCGTGGGGCTGGTCAGGATGTCAGCTTGACCAATGCGACGGTGAGGCTGACGGTCAGGCCGACAATACCGGCGGCCACTACCCACATGTGGCGGTAGAGTCCAGCTTCCAATTCGGCAATATCGGTTTTTAACTCAGCCTTGGCTTCGGCGAGGTCGGCCTTCAACTCGGCTTTGACTTCGGTCAGGTCGGTTTTGACTGCGGCAACATCGCTCTTGAGTTCGGCCTTGACCTCGGCGAGGTCGGCTTTGGTGGCAACATTGCCGCCTATCGCGTCACCGACCGTAGCAACAACGGCTTCGGCCAAGGCTTCGTCCGCCCCGGCTTCTCGGAGCGCTTTCACGGCCTTGTACGTGTCAAAGGCGAGGGCGGTCATGGACTTCTTGTTACTTTACGTGGTCTAATGTGTCAATGGCGGAGGTCTGCCTCGTTCTCGTTTGTTACGCTGGAAGCCGACCTACGGGGTTCTGCTTTCCTTCGGCTCGTCCTCTGTGGTTGACAATAAGCACGAACAGAGACAAGGATATGGCACCGAAGGATGACACGATAAGCCCGGCACAACACGAGAGGAGACCTGTCTGATGGACCCGGAAACCCGCGAACTGGCAACCGCAGCAGTGGAGGCATTGCAGATCATGGCCGCGAATTCCTCCAACCGGCTCGGGGATATTATAGGGCTGATTCAGTGTGGTCTGATCGGATACGGGCTGTGGATTATGCACAGGGGTAATGCCGACAGGACCGAGCAGATGAAATCCCAAGCCGAGCAGATAAAATCCCAGCAGCAATACCAGCAGCAACAGACCGCCACGCTGGCCGATATTGGCACCGCCTTGCGACAACAAGGGGCGGTCCTAGCCGATATAGGAGCCGGCATTCAGGAACTCCTGCGTGACCGCCACGCGACACGAAAGGCCGACTAAGGGCTATCACTTTTTCAGCGAGACAACCGAAGATGGAGCGTATAAGTGTCGGACAAAACTAACCAACTCAAATTTGAAGATGCCTTGCCTCAACTCGTCACCGCCTACAGGGAAGGGATCCTTGTACCGTTTCTCGGCTCCGGCATGAGCATGGGAGTGTGTACTAGTTGGCACGATATGCTCATTGGTCTCCTTAAGAAATTGGACTTGAAGGTTCCTGATGATCTTAAGACTGATAAGGCCCATGATAGCAAGTCGCTATATCGGGTTGCCGACGAGGTGATAGGACCTTTGGAGGCGCAGCCATTAAAGAAACGGGCCAAAATCTACCGTGCTGGGCTGAGTTATGGGCGGTTTACGAAAGATATTCCATCGCAGACCAAGGCGCTGGCGGGTGCCTTTTGGCCACTCGTAATCACCACCAATTATGATGATGTCTACTGGAAGGCAACGCCGAAGGGGGGACAAAATCCCGCACCAACAGTGTTGGGCCGGGACCGCCGAGACTGCCACGAAGTGCTTTCAAGCCTCGATTTGGGTTTGGAGCCGTTGCTTTGGTGCATCCAGGGATTCGTTGGCGGCCAATTAGCGAAGCCGAAAGATGTCGTTCGGAACCGTCAGAAACGTGAACGGTTGCTACGTGAAGTCGTGATCGGCCACCAACAGTACCAACGGGCAACTAACGACGCACCTCATTTCCGACGTGCTTTTGCAGAGGTTTGTCGCAGACGCTCTCTTCTGTTTTTAGGATCAGGAATAACCGAAGACTATTTAATAAATTTGTTCAGTGAAATACGTCATCACCATGGTCCAAGCCGCAGACCCCATTTTGCGCTTTTGCAAAAAGATGATCATAGAGAAGACGAGTATCGGTTCATGGAATTGCGACTTGGAATTGTTCCTATCCTTTATGAAGATGAGAATCACTCCGAGATTCCTGAATGGCTGAAAATGTTTGCAGACGAAGTACGTAAGCCGCCCTTCGAGCCAAATAAAAACAAAACATGGAAGCCTTCTTCTCAAATGATCGCGGCGAACTACCGGATTGGGAAGGGAGACGGCAGTCACATTGATCTGGAGATCAAGTCCCGCGCTCTTCAGAAATCAGACGATGAAGCGATAATTATAAGTGTTGGAAAATCTGGCGGTACTCCTTTGCTAGGTCGCATGGCCCAAGACGTATTACCTTCCAATTTGGAAAATTCGTGGAAATCCTACTCCAAAGAACCGAATCGAGTCTTCCAACACAAGAAAGCCCAGTGGCTTTTTGCGATTGCAGCACGCAAGAAATCAAGCGACTATAGAGACTTGGGAATTATCCCGGAGGCACTTGCTTCAGGTCTTGAGGCGGCAGCAAAATGCCATTCAGTGATACACGTAGGCGCGATTGCGTCAGGTCCAGAAAGTCCCTGGCATCCGGCACATCCGTTCGTACAAATGCTCTGTGGTATCAGGAAATTTGTTGCCAGTAACAACACTGGATGCGCCAAACGTATTGTGCTCCACATTGTGGACTGGCGCGTTTGGCTTGCGATTTGGGCGAAAAAGGTAGTAATTCCAGAACTGCTGTTTTCTGGTCTAGTAACATACTCGGTTGACTTAGAATCCTACACGGGTGATCGGGAGAGATTTAGCGTCACCATGCCAGCAAATAAGTGCCTTAAAGACCTCCTTAAAAGATGCGGACTGAAGAAGAAGCAATGGAAGGTGGAATTGAAGCCTTCTCTTGGTAAGGATGAAGTCAAGGATGTGAAAGGTAATGTTATCATTCCTCCATCAGTAATAGTGGTCCTGCGAAAAAAATAGACCAGGGGCTGATAATAGGTCCACTTCCGCCCCGCTGCCTCGACCTGACGGGCCCCCAGCCCACGGCCTCTGGATACCGGATCAAGTCCGGCATGACGAAAGCGTACCGGCACAGCCACAATTTATTGTGAAACGCGCTAGGCTTCCTCACATCAGTCCGGCATAATCAATGTACACCTGATAAGAAAAACTCCGTGTTCCTCCACTCTGCATGGCGACGTTGTTGATCTCGACCTGATACAGGGTGTCAAACTCCCAATCTACGACCCACCAGCTAAGGAAGTTGGGTACCCCGAATCCTCTGGTATCGGTATAGAGATTGCTGACCGTCAGGCTGGTTCCGTCAGATACACGGGTCACACTGACGGTTGCACTATCAAAGTAGGGGTGCCTATTCCTGAAAGAACTGCTTTTGTCTTCGACCATACTGAAACTCCAGGGCGGATCATCGGACATGAGGGTGAAGGGATATGTTTCATACGGGAAGGCAATATAATCGACCTCAACCTGCGGGGTGATATGGGGCTCACGACCGAAACCAAGTACCTTCTGCACCCCTTTGCCACCCACTTGACCATAACTCATATAGGTTGCGAAGGGGTTGAGCAGCCAGCGCCGGTGCCCGGCTGCGGCTACTAGAGCAGCATTATGGGCGTCGTTGGTCCAGCCTATCATGTGTGCGACCGGATCATCTCCGTCCCTACTACCACCGTGGAAGCTGCTATTAGCACTGTGGATGGTACTCGCGAGGTTGCTGGTCCCACTGCCTTCCGAACCAGCTTCTGTGTAACACCTGTCCCCAGGATCGGGGTAATGTGTCAAATAGCTATTCGCCGCCTGAATCAGGGCGGCTTCTTGGACGCTCGGATCGTAGAGGAAGCTATAGCTGGCATCGGCGAGGCCGTGCAAAGCGCGGATCTGGTTCATGCCCTCCAGCGCCCGGTCCTTCGCTTCCTGGGTCAGGGTGCCCGCCCTGCAAGCGTCGAGATCCGGGAGAGACGCATATAGGAAGTCGGCGGTTGTGTAGGTCCTGGCAGCAATATCTTGTCCGACCTCCCGCCAGTATGCCCGGTCATAGGAGGCCAGGGGAGCCTGAATGAAACCGACCTCTACGATCTCAAAATGCTGCGTGCTCTCATTCCACTCCAGCACCGCAGTCTCCCCGGGACTCGGGAAATCCCAGACCGTGACCCGTGCCTGCGCCCCGGTCAGAAACCCCTCTCCGGTCGTCGTGACGGTAAACGTACTCCGGGCAAACTCCTCGCCATTATCGGAGACAATGGCCGTGTAAGTCCCGTCCCCGAGATTCCCCCAGTTCCAGATAGCCACAAAGCCGTTGTTCGTATCGCCGCATACCCCTTCGGTATCCGGTCTCTCGTTGCGATACGCCAGGGGAATCGGGTCCCACACGGGCATCAGGTCCTCATCAAAAAAGCGGGCGGTGAGCGGTCCGGTGGCCTCACACTTCCAGCCCGAGATGACGCCAATGCCGGAATAAAACAACCCATGCGTCGGGTTCTCCAGCACGGCGGCGTGTGCTGAAGCCGGGGCTGGAGAGTCCAGATTATCCCCCCGGGTCTCGACGATTTCGAAATGCTGCAATAAGGGAAATCCCGGACGGTGACCCGTGCCTGTGCCCCGGTCACAAACGCCTCCCCCAGCGTCGTGACCGTGAACGTGCTCCGACCAAACTCTACTCCGTTATCATCGACTACCGCCGTGTAGGTGCCGTCCCCCAGGTTTGCCCAGTTCCAGATGGCCACAAACCCGTTATCCGTATCCCCGCATATCCTAGCGGTATCCGGCCGCTCATTGGGGTAGGCCAGGGGAATGGGGTCCCACACCGGCGCCATATTCACATCGTAGAAACGGACGGTGAGCGGGCCATCGGCGTCACACTTCCAGCCCGAGACCACGCCGACGCCGGAATAGAAGTTTCCGCCACTCGGGTTCTCCAGCACGGCGGAGTACGCCAGAGCTGGAGCTAAGACACATAAAGTAATGCAGAGACGAAGCAGGGAGACGATATGCGTATGTACCATTAAAGGTCACTCTTTCAATTCAATGGAAATCTGGCTGTAGCGTGTGTCGCCGACGTTGGTCAGCGTGTGGGTCACGC
>WTHD01000327.1 GCA_011523265.1 Candidatus Binatota bacterium | reverse complement strand
GCGGCGCGCCTGCGCAAGCTCATAGCTCGCCTGCATCCGCATCCAGTGCTCGGCCGCGCCCCAGCCCAGGTCTTCCAGCGCCAGCGCCATGTTCGCCGACACCCCCGCCTTGCCGTTCAGCAGACGCGAGAGCGTCCCGCGCTCGCACCCCAAACGCGCCGCCGTCTCGGTCACCGTCCAGCCGCTCTCGTCCATGCTCTCCCGAATCAGTTCGCCCAGATGGGGCGGGTTCAGCATCGGGCCGACCTGTTCGCCGTCGCTGTCGTTCATCGTCAGTGCTCCTTTCCCGTCAGTGATAGTCGAGCAGGTCAACGCCCACGGCTTCGCCGTCCACAAACCGGAACACCACCCGCCAGTTGCCGGACACGCGCACGCTCCACTGGCCCGCTCGGTCCCCCTTCAACGGATGGAGCCGGAACCCCGGCGCCTCGGCGCTACGGGGATGGGTGGCCTCTTGGAGGCGGAACAGGATGCGGCGCAACCGGGGCACGAGGCTGGCGGGGAGCTGGGCCGGGTCGTCCCGCTCGTGCAGCGCCCGCAGTCCCTTGTGCCTGATCCGCATGGCCCTATCTGTAGCGCGCGGCGCTACGAGCCGCAAGTGTGTAGGACGGAACGAAGAACCGCAGAGGTAAGGAGCTTTCGGGTCACTTCAGCCAACTTTTTATCAGGTCCTTGAGTTCTTCAACGGAGAAGACGCCAAGCTCCTGCCAGGCTGAGCGGAGGCCGATAAGACGACGAGCCCTTTTCAACGCATCGGTCTTAAAGAGGTGTTGCTTTTCTTCCGTATTCACATACTCGGACAATGCCCAGATGAGAGCGGCGCGAACCTTCATGTCACCCAAAACAGAGTTTCTCGATACCACAAGAGAAATGAGGTCCTCCCAATACTGCTGCGAATTGCCGAGCACTTTGAGCACATCTCTGGCCACAGCGTTGTGCTCGGTGTATTCGTCAACTTCATGCGCCACATACCCGTCCAAGAGCTTTCGGTTATCGTGGAGCGCCGCTCCTGCCTTAAGTGCGGAGGCTGGAGCGAAGGCACACGTTCTCCCAATTTTGGTAGCGACAAACGGCGGACAATCTTGTAGAGAGGGCTAGGCCCTGTGCGCGCGTCCGTGGCAGGCACGGGCGCCGAGAGGGGAGCCCGATGCCTGAGAGGGAATGTGAGAGTGTGATCTGCCCCGCTTGTCCTGACCAAAGTTTTCAACATGATACACTACCGAGTATCTCCTCGATTTGTGTTCGCCGATTCTGTGGCACCTCAAAACCCTGAACGAAGACAACCACTCAGATTGAATCAAAGACGATTCCAGTCCGTGAGAATATCCATATGAAAGATCGAAATATCAGGATTCATGCCGAAATCGCAGCAAAGCTGAACTTCGCGGCGCACCAGAGTACGTTTCCGCTGTTACGCGATCTCCGGGTCGAGAACCTCCACCCGGAAGAACGCATGGAGGGGCTTGTTCTGAAACTTCAGGCCAACCCAGCCTTCATCAACGAGAAGGTTTGGCCTGTGGATCGGATCGCGCCGCAGGGATCGGTACCAATCAGGAATCGCGATCTTGAAGTCGACGGCGAATTCCTTCTCAAGCTCAGCGAATCCCTACGCGGGATCGTCACATTTCGGCTCGAAAAAGACGGGGAGCTTCTGGCAGAGCTGACCAAGCCGGTCGAATTGCTCGCATATAACGAATGGGGCGGCGCAGGATTTATGCCGGAACTACTTGCCGCGTTCTCCATGCCGAACGATCCAGCAGTCGATAGAATCCTCCGAAACACGAGCGAGATTCTGCATCGAGCAGGAAAGGAAGATCGCATCGACGGTTATAAGTCCGGTAGCCGCCAGCGGGTATGGGAAATTGCATCTGCAATATACGCGGCAATCGCCAACCTTGGTCTGACCTATGCTGTCCCACCGGCGAGCTTCGAGACGGACGGTCAGAAAATCCGCCTTCCAAGCCAAATTTTCGATGGAAGGGTCGGAACCTGTCTGGACACGGCCATGTTGTTCGCCTCAGCCTTTGAGCAGGCGGGGCTCAATCCGATCATCGCACTGCCGAAGGGTCACGCGCTGGTCGGCGTCTGGCTTCAGCCCGAGGATCTTTCCACTATTGTCATCGACGAAGCGGAAACGCTCAGGAAGCGGATTGCTCTACAGGAACTCGTGCTTATCGAGACAACCTATGTGACCTCACACCCAGCCCCGCTTTTCTCCAAGGCCTGCAACGCGGCTAAGGACACCATCCTCCCCGAGCAAGATGCCACGTTCACAGCAGCGGTAGACATACGTCGGGCGCGTGCCCACAGCATCACGCCTCTCGGACTGAGAGCGGAAGAGCGCCCGCCAAGCGACGGAAGCCCAGCCGCGGAAGTGGAACTCCCTTTTGAAGAGGCACCGGCACTACCCGGTTTCGATAGTGCTGACCTGGAGGAAGAGAAACCCGAGACGCCTGAGAGCCGTCTGCAACGCTGGCAGCGCCGACTGCTCGATCTGACACTCAACAACCGTCTACTGAATCACCGCGCGACCAAGGCCAGTCTTCAGATCATTTGTCCACAACCCGGTCGGCTTGAGGACAAGCTCGCCGAAGGCGCGCGAATCCAGATCCGCGCGGTTCCCAAACCCTCCACCGAAGGGCAGGACGAGGAAATCCACCGACAGCGGACAGGAGAAGTTATCACTGAGGAATACGCGCTTGACGAGCTCGACAAGCGTCGTGTCCTGGTTGACCTGCCCGCTGACGAGCTCGACAAACACTCCGTCGAGATTTATCGTAAGGCCCAGACCGCTCTACAGGAAGGTGGCGCCAACACGCTCTACCTCGCCATCGGCTTCCTACTCTGGAAGCGAGACCAAAAAGACCAGCGTCGCTTTCGCGCTCCATTGATCCTGCTTCCCGTTGCGCTGGAGAGGAAGTCAGTCCGCAGTGGAATCAGGATGGTCGCCCATGATGACGAGCCGCGTTTCAACACCACGCTGCTCGAAATGCTCCGAAAGGACTTCCGAATTGATATCCAGAACCTCGACGGAGAGTTACCCACAGACAAAAGTGGCATCGACGTAGAAGGTATCTGGAATAAAGTCCGAAGGGCGGTCAAAGAGGCAGCAGGATTTGAAGTGGTTGAAGATGTCGTACTGGGACATTTCTCCTTCGCCAAATACCTCATGTGGAAGGACCTCGTTGACCGGACCGACGCTCTCCGGGACAATCCTGTCGTCCGCCATCTGATTGATACGCCGCACGATCCATACGTCACGGAGATCAA
Source organism: Candidatus Binatota bacterium (assembly GCA_011523265.1). Taxonomy (GTDB): domain Bacteria; phylum Desulfobacterota; class Binatia; order Bin18; family Bin18; genus Bin18. The sequence continues at coordinate 1,747 of WTHD01000327.1, read as the reverse complement.
TTTCGTAGAACCACGACAGCTCGACCGTGAATACGAGCCGTCCGACTTGCTGACGCCCCTGCCAGCGGATTCATCGCAGATGGCGGCGCTTGCAACAGCCGACCGTGGCAAGGATTTTGTCATGATCGGCCCACCGGGGACCGGCAAAAGCCAAAGCATCTCTAACCTCATCGCGCACTTGCTGGGAAAGAAAAAGACGGTTCTTTTCGTCTCTGAGAAGACGGCTGCGCTTGAGGTGGTCTATCGCCGATTGGACAAGATCGGCCTCGGCCGTTTCTGTCTTGAGCTTTATTCCAATAAGGCCCGTAAATCCGACGTGCTGAATCAGCTGCGGACCTCTTGGGATGCGGCCAGTCTCAAATCTAACGACGAATGGGAGAAGAGAGCCAAAGAGCTTCGCATCCTGCGGGATCGGCTGAATCGCGTTGTCGATAAACTACACAAAAAACACCGCAACGGCCTGACAGTACATTACGCGATGGGCGTGAAGGTCCGGGACGAGGAATTCGCAAATCGCGTTACACTGCGCTGGCCGAGGACAGACCATCACGACGAAGCGGCCCTCGATGCTATGCGTGATGCCGTCGAGAACCTCTCAATCCAGGCCAAGGCAATCGGAGATATCGCCACAAGCCCCTTCCATCTCGTCACCAACAGCAATTGGACACCGCAATGGGAAGCCGATGTTGCTGGGAAGGCCAGCACATTATCAGAGGCGGCAAGTGATACCGAGCGCGCCTGCGAGACTCTTTGTGAAGCGACCGGTATCACGTTGCCCGACTGCTCAATGAAACGCCTCGATGCGCTCGGCGAAATAGCTAAGCTGCTTGTCGTGTCCTACCGGAAACCCACGGCTTCTGTCCTCGAATCAGACGGACCAGATCGAATCGAAGCCCTCAAAAACGCCGCGCTTCAACGGTATGCCGAAGCACAAACGTCGCTCAGCCTTCTCCATGAACCACAGACGGCAGTTGCATGGCAGAGGGAGACCAACAAGCTTCGAGGGCTCTGTGACCAGCTGAACCGCGTCGTCACTCGCCTGAATAAAGAACATCCCAATGGTCTGACAGCCCGGCACGCGATGGGCGTAAAGATTCACGAGAGGGAACTTGCGAGCCAAGTCAGCTTGTCTTGGCCGACGGCCGACCATCACGATCAGACGGCTATCAAGTCCATACGAAATGCTGTCAAAAATCTCCAAAGCCAAGCCAAAGCAATAGGAGACATCGGCCGAAACCCCTTCCATCTCGTCAAAAATTGTGAATGGTCGCCGCAGTGGGAAAGCCGGATCGTCGAGTTAGCCGAACGGCTGATGGTCGCTGTCAAAAATGTCGAGCGTGCCTGCGATACTCTTTGTGAAGCGACCGGTATCACGCTGCCCGACCGCTCAATAGCGCGCCTTGACGCGCTCAGCGAATTGGCCAGTCTGCTCGTCGATTCCTACCGGAAACCCACAGCTTATGCCCTCGAATCAGACGGTCTGGATCGTCTCGAAGCCCTCAAAAACGCCGCAGGCTCACTAAAGGCTTATGCCGAAGCCCAGGCGTCGCTCAGTTGCGCGTACGAGCCTTTCGCTTGGCGGACTCTCGATGGGGAGGACATAGGTTGGCGTTGGAAAGCCGCTACAGCAACGTGGTGGCCGAAGCGTTTCTTTATGCAGCGCAGCATCATTAAAGAGATGCGGGCAGGCGGTGCTCAGGGACAGCCGAATCCTGAACGCGATGCGCAGGCGCTGATACAGCTACGT
>WTHD01000070.1 GCA_011523265.1 Candidatus Binatota bacterium | reverse complement strand
CTCAAGGACCCCGTCGCGCATGAGCGCAACGCCCCCCTGGCTGGCGATCATGTGGCCCCCTTCTGCGGCAACAATACCGCGCACAATCGGGCTGTCAGCCATTTGTTGGAGGGCGCCACTCGGCCGGGCAAAGCCGGCTGAGGCGACGGCCTTCCCCTGAGAGCCGTAGACACCGGCCCATAGGGCATCGTCCATACGGTTGAACGCCATGAGGCGTCCCCCAGCGTCACACACGGCCACACTGATCTTGATGTTAAGCTCTTGGGCCTTGGCTATGGCCCCGGCAACAACACGGTTCGCTTCCTCCAATGTCAGTGCCATACAGTAAACCCTCCTCTCTCAGTATAAAATTGAACTTGCAAATTCCGGGTAATTTTGCAAACGATGCAGAGGAAAAAGATAGCAGTGTTTGGCCGAGTAACCTACATAAAAGGAGGAGTGATATGAGGGCAGAGAGTCTGGAATATAAAGACGGGGATGTCACGCTCAAGGGCTTTGTGGCGCTGGATGACCAGAGCAACCATAAACGGCCCGGTATTCTGGTGATGCCAGAGGCGTTTGGATTGGGCAAGCAGGCCAAGGACCGGGCCCTGCGACTGGCCTCACTCGGCTACGCTGCGCTGGCGGGCGACCCGTATGGCAACGGCCTGGAGGTCAGCGATCTTCAGGAAGCGATTAAACACGCAGGGGCCATACGTGAGGATAACACCAAGTTTCGCCAGCGCATCCGTGCCGGACTCGACGCGCTGATGGCGCTGCCCCAGGTTGATACCGACCGGCTTGTGGTCATGGGCTATTGCATGGGGGGGTCCTGTTCCCTGGAGATGGCGCGGGACGGCGCACCGCTCAAGGGCGTGGTCTCATTCCACGGCGCCTTGGAAACGCAGAGCCCAGCAGAGCCGGGTAAGGTCCAGGCAAAGGTCCTGGTGTGCCACGGTGCGGATGATCCCTTTGTTCCGGTCGAACATGTCAACGCCTTTGAAGAGGAGATGACCAAGGCCGGAGTTGACTGGCAAGTCATCAGCTATGGCGGTACGGTGCATAGCTTTACGAATCCGGAGGCCGACGGTTCCATAGAGGGCATTTGCTATAATAAACAGGCGGATGAGCGTTCGTGGCAGGCGATGCAGGCCTTCTTTGACGAGATTTTCGCCTAGCCGCTATCCCGACCGGCCCGACCGGATTGCATACACATCGACTTCTTCACGTCCAGCCATCCAGGCCGTCTCGCGACGCTGGACCTGGACGTGAAAGCGGGCGGCCGCAAGTTGCTCTAAGAATTTTTCGACACCCTCCCGTCGCGGGTCACCAAAAAAGGCCCTGCCGCCCGTTTTGAGCGTGGCCGCCAGGAGCTTATACATCCAGCCGCCGTCGACCGCCTCGTACAGTACGTCAGCCCCGACAAGCACATCGTACTGGCCAAGCTGCCGCACGCTGCTCTCATCCAGCCAGCAGCGGCACTGTTCCCGGACGCGGGGGACGGTGTTGAGCTCGCAATTCCGCTGGACCAGCCGCAGAGACTCGGGGATATGATCAAGCGCGGTGACACGCGCGCCCAGGGAAGCCAGCACCACACTCTCCAGCCCGACCCCGCAGCCAATCACCAAAGCGTGCTTCTCGCGCCACCACTCCGCAGGATAGGTCGAGGCGAGATGCTGCGACAGGGCGAGGCTCGCCGGCCAGGCCAGATGCCAGTAGTTGTTCGCACCACAGTACGGACAGCGGGAAAAATCGGGCTGGACGTTGCGGAGTTCAATCAGACGCACGACGAGCTGCGGCGTGACCCGATACGGGAGAATGCTTTCTTCAAACGGTGGGCGTTCGCTCATACCTCGGCGATCCTTTCCAAAGACATGCCATCATTATCAGGAAAAAGGCGGATGGGGAGACCCGTTTTCGCTTGACAGCGACCATTCCGGTGCACTAGGACGGGGACACGGAAAAATCACGGAGAGTATACACTATTTCTTTCAGTCCAAGTTAAGCGAGAGGAGGGACACGATGGCACGGCTCAGTCTCGTGGATCGCAAGCAGATGAGTCCGCAGTATGCGCAACTGGTGGAACGGGTAAAGAGTGCGGACGGCTATGTCAATTTTTTGAGCATGATGGCCCACCGCCAGGAGGTGGTTGAGCCCATGTGGCGGGCCTATGTCGATATGTTCGAGGGCGGCGTTGTCGAGCCACCCCTCAAGGAGCTGGTCCGCATCAAAATTGCCTATCTGAACGGGTGTTTATTTTGACAGGGCTTTCGCTACGCATCGGAGATGCGCAAAGGACTGACCGAAGAAAAAATCGCCCAGCTTGAGGATTATGAAAACAGCCCGGCCTTTACCCCGCGCGAAAAGAGCGCCCTCCGATTTGCCGAGAAGCTGGCCATTGACTATGACTCGATTGATAACGACGAGTTCTTTATCGGGCTCCAGCAACATTTTACCGACGCCGAGATCGTCGAGCTCGGTATCGTGATCGGCTATGACATCGCTTTTGGTCGGCTGTTGCGCGTGTTTGACGCCGACCCGAAGGTGTGTGAGGTCCCGGAGCATCGCGAGGTTGGCATAGACGTCGCCGAATCTCCTGCTCTGTCCACAGCAAAATAGCGTCAGCTACGGGTGGGTCGGCTCGACCCACCCTCTTCTCTTGGATAGCCTAGCCGAACGGTTCGGCGCTGTCGTCAAACAGCGTCCTTATATCCGTTCGATAATCGTGGCAATGCCCATGCCGCCACCGATACACATGGTGACCAGCCCGGTGGTTTTATCCTGACGTTCGAGTTCGTCAAGAACGGTGCCCATAAGCATGCTACCGGTCGCGCCGAGCGGATGGCCGAGGGCGATCGCCCCGCCGTTGACGTTGACCGTGTCCGGGTCCATGTCACAGTCGCGTATGGTTTTCAGGGGAACGACTGCGAAGGCCTCGTTGATCTCAATCAGGTCAATATCCTTGATCGTCATACCGGCTTTTTTGAGTACCTTTTTGGTCGCCGGAACCGGGGCGGTCAACATGATAATAGGCTCATCCCCCGCGGTTGCGGTGGCGACAATCCGAGCGCGCGGCTTCATGCCGTGGCTGCGGGCATACTCCGGAGAGGCGAGCAGCAGGGCTCCCGCGCCGTCAACAATGCCCGAAGAGTTGCCGGCGTGATGCACATGGTTGATCTCGCTCACGTCCGTGTAGCGGGACAACGCCTTTTCGTCGAAACTCAGCGTGTCGCCCTTTTGCACATACTTTCCGAGTTCCGCAAAGGACGGCGGCAGTTGACCAAGCCCCTCAAGCGTCGTGTTTGGCCGCGGATATTCGTCGCGCTCTAAGATCACCGTACCGTCAGCACCGCGCACCGGAATCAGGCTCTTTTTCAGGCGGTCCTCTTTATGAGCCCGGGCATAGCGCTGCTGGCTCGACAGCGCGAATGTGTCACAATCCTCGCGGCTGAACCCCTCTCGGGTGGCAATCAGGTCACCCGAGATGCCTTGCTGGACAAGCGGGTGGAGTTGACGCAGATGCCGATTATGGCCGTCAATCCCGCCGCGGTCCGCATTCATCGGCACGCGGGACATGGATTCCACCCCACCGGCAACCACCAGGTCCTGCTCGCCGGACTTGATGCCCATGGCCGCAAAATTGACCGCCTGCTGTCCCGAGCCGCAGAAACGGTTAATCGTCACTCCGGTCGAGTCGTTCGGCCACTCGGCTGCCAGCACGGACATCCGGGCGATGCACATGGCCTGTTCACCGTACGCGGTCACACAGCCGACCACCACGTCGTCAACGTCGCTCGGGTTCAGGTCGTTTCGTTCTTTTGTGGCATTCAGGACCTGCGCCATGAGTTCCTGGGGATGGATCCCTGCCAGCGCACCATCCTTCTTTCCCCGCCCACGCGGGGTTCGAACGGCATCAATAATCCAAGCTTCACCCATGACTTCCTCCATCTTTCCTGTCAGGTAATGCGGTGAGGCGAGACGGTGCTGCTGACACCGCTGTCGCGGCCGGCTCAGTGCGGCGAGATGGCCATGGCCATCATGACCGACCGCTCAATTTCGGCGATCACGCTGCCGACTTCGTGGCCGATCAGGTCCATCTTGCGCAACTGCTCGACACGGGGAGTAGCCCGTTCGAGTTCCCGGGCGGTGAAAATGTCGCGCAGGAAGCCGGCAGCGTCGACCAAACAGATCATGGCCACATCCCTGGGGTCGGGGATATCATCGGACAGCAACACATCCGAAATCCGCAGTCTGACCTCGCGTTCGACACGTCCGTCGATCGTCGGATAGCGTCGCGCCCGGAAGACCCACAGGAACTTCTTGTCCTGGGACTCCAGAATGCCCCGCTCAATCAAACTGGTCAGGGCCTGCTGCCGGATTTCGGTCGTATCCTGGCCGGCCAGGGTCTCTATCCAGCCCCTGGTATCCTTGGGCTGACTGGAGTCCGCAATATGCGCCAGGGCCTGATCAAGGATCGGGTTTCCGGTCGGCGTCGTGTCGAGACAGGTAAGGTGCTCAAGGTCGGTGTCGATGCGGTTGGCAAAGGCCAGGTCCATCAGCACCGCGCCGGCGAGGATGTATTCCACCGCCCCGCCCCGGGTTGGCAGGAATGACCCGTCGTCGTCCAGTATCAGCAGCATGATTTCTTCGGCAAAGGTCAGCATAACATATCCTCAGGACTGGGCCGCCAGGGCGCTCTCACGCGTGTCGTAGTAGTCGAGCATGGTCAGGAAGCCGCTGCTCTCCATGACGGATTTGCAGGTCGCCCGGAGCGTGCAGAGCATCAGCTTGCCACCACCCTGCTGGCACTTTCTGGCACCCACAAGCATGATGCGCAGACCGGCGCTGCCGATGTAAGCCATCTTGCTGCAATCAAGCAATATCCGGGTCTTACCACGTTCAACGACGCCCGAGATATGCTTCTCCAGGTCCGGTGCGGTGGAACCGTCGACACGCCCGTCCAGTGAGACAACAACCACAGAGTCTACCGTTTGCTCTTCAATCTTCAATGGCGCGTCCTCAGGACTGGGCCGCCAGGGCGCTCTCACGCGTGTCGTAGTAGTCGAGCATG
>WTHD01000380.1 GCA_011523265.1 Candidatus Binatota bacterium | reverse complement strand
GGGAACTATATACTTGACGCTACCATTTAGTTTTGCTATACATCCCTTATGGCAACAAATTCAACCGGTTACAATAACGTCGTTGGTCTGCTGAACATCTTCCCTGATGAGGGGGCTTGTGCTCAACACTTGGAACAGTTGCGCTGGCCAGATGGCAAGGTGGTCTGCCAATGGTGCGAAAGTACCCGCAAGATTCACCGCCTGAGCCGTCCTGGTATCTATAAGTGTGGCGACTGCCGCAAGGAGTTCAGTGTCCGCAAGGGAACGGTCTACGAAGAGAGCAGAATTCCCCTACAAAAGTGGTTTTTGGCTACCTTCTTGATGGTGACGAGCCGCAAGGGCATTAGCAGTTGCCAACTCGCCAGGGAGATCGGCGTCTCACAGAAGACGGCGTGGTTTGTCTTAGGACGGCTCCGTAAGGCGGCTGCTCAGGCCAGTAGCGCAGCCGGCACCTTGCCCGGTCCCGTGGAAGCCGACGAAAGTTACCTGGGCGGCAAGAACAAGAACCGCCATGCCAGCCAGAAGCAGCCCGGCCGGGGGCCGAGCGGCAAAATGGCCGTGGCGGGTGTCGTGTCCCGAGAGAGTAAGAAAGCCGTGGCCAAGAAAGTCGAACGGACCGACGCGGCCACGCTGGTGCCGTTTGTGGAAGGCGCAACCGTTCCGGGTTCGACGGTCTACACAGACGATGCTCCGATGTATGACGCACTGCCCAGCATGTTCAACCGTTTGCACCATGAGACCGTCAACCATAGCGCCGGTGAATACGTCCGGGGGAAAGCCCACACGAACGGCGTAGAGAGCTTCTGGGCGCTCCTGAAGCGTGGCTATACCGGCGTGTTCCATGACATCACCTGGAAGCACTTGGACCGCTACCTGGCCGAGTTCTCCCAGCGCTGGAATATGCTGGGCTTGTCGAGTGAGGAGCGGATTGACGCGATCCTCAAGGCCGGGGTAGGCGAACGCCTCACCTACGAAGAGCTGACCGCATAAGGGGGCGGACATGGCCGCCCCGAACTGGCACAACCAGACCATCTGGACGGGCGATAACCTCGACATCATGCGGGGCATGAATGCAGAGTCCATTGACCTGATTTACCTGGACCCGCCTTTCAACTCCAAGGCGAACTACGCAGCCCCCATCGGCTCAAAGGCGGCTGGTGCGGCGTTCAAGGACACATGGACGCTCCGTGATGTCGATGTGGAGTGGATCAACCTGATTGAAGCCAAACACCCCACGCTGTATCGCGTCCTGCTGGCTGCCATGACGCCGAGTGACAAGTCCTATCTGGCCTATATGGCTGTCAGATTATTGGAAATGCGCCGGCTCTTGAAAGACACCGGCTCGATTTATCTCCACTGTGACCCCACTATGAGTCACTACCTGAAGCTGGTGCTGGATGCCATTTTTGGGCGGGATAACTTCCGCAATGAGATTGTCTGGAAACGCTTTAATTTCCATGCAGATGCAAAGCGATATGGCGCATTAAGCGATCACGTTCTGTTCTATGGGAAAAGCCCTGCCTGTCGCTTTAATCGCGCCTACATACCCTATTCTGACACCTATATTAAGGCCAAGTTTACGCACACCGACAAAGATGGTCGGCGGTATCGGCTCTCTGACTTGAACCCGCCCAATGGGCGCGGGCCAGTCTATGCGTTCAATGGAGAAACACGAGCATGGCGCATAACCGAAGCGAAGATGAAAGAACTCCATGCTGAGGGGCGCATTTACACGGACAGCAAGGTCCCCCAACTCAAGCGCTATCTAGATGAATTGCCCGGCCAGGCCGTCGGTAACATCTGGACGGATATCCCTGCCATCAATTCCCAAGCCAAAGAGCGACAAGGCTATCCGACACAAAAACCCCTTGCCCTTGTTAAACGGATTATCCAGGCCAGCAGCAATCCCGGTGACATGGTGCTGGACCCGTTCTGTGGGTGTGCGACCGCCTGCATTGCCGCTGAGATGGAAAGCCGCCAATGGGTCGGGGTAGATATCTCCCCAAAGGCTGCTGACTTAGTACAGTCTCGTATGCGTGAAGAGTTGGGGCTGTTCTACCGAGGGGCGCACAGAACGGACATTTCCCAACGAACCGACTTAGGCAAAGTCATTCCCTATAACGATGCCAAGAACAAGCGGACCCTGTACGGCGAACAGGGTGGCTCCTGTAATGGCTGCCAGGAGCACTTCCGGCCACAGAATCTTGAGATCGACCATATTATCCCCCGTGCCAAAGGCGGGACCGACCACATAAGCAATTTGCAGCTCTTATGTGGCTACTGTAACCGTGTGAAGGGAGATCGGGGTATGGAGTACCTACGGACAAAGCTGCAATTAGCCGCATAAAGGGTGATTATGGGCACGGATGAACAGGAATCGCCAAACTGGGTAGCCGAGCGGGCCAAGTGCGACATGGAACGGTTGTTTGACGAGCTGGGAGCCGTAGTCAAACAAAATACGGAGTGGGCCAATACCGTCCCGAATGCCCCCGGTTATCCGGCGTATGTGTATGGGCGGCAGTCCAGGGACGCCTTCATGGTCAGGAAAAACGGTGACACCCGCGTCTTTTCCCTCTCCCGACGCCAGCAGGCGGTCCATGTCTCGGGGACTGAAATCCGCCTCTACACCATCACCACCCGATGGGATGCGAAAAAGAGCAAATGCCGTGTGGTCGTGGCGCAGCCAGCCGGGGACACTGTGGAATTTCCCCACAAGCATCTGTGGAAGGTCGTGCAATACATTTTAGAACCCTTTTTCTTCGAGGATCCCGATAAGGAGCCACACCATGCCGAAACCCCACGAACTGACATTTGACGACCTGATTAGGGCCTGTGTTGGAGTGCCCCTTCAGGACGAGACACCCCAACCGGACGAACGAGAAGAGCCAGAGCCGGATGAAGAGTAGGCCCTATGGCTGGTAGTGTCAAGTATATAGTTCCCAAGTGCAGCTCATTCCCGTTACGACAGCCATCTGGGAACATGCGGCACGCCTTCGAGCCTCACTCAATTTACATACTCCAGATGCACTGCACACCGCTTCTGCTCTTGCTGTTGGCAGTACGCTGCTACTCACTAATGATCCAGATTTTCGTCGGATTCCAGACGTACCGGTCACTGTCCTCGGTGACTTGGTCAGCTGAACCTCCCTTCCCATTCTCCCTTTACTCCCTCCCACCCGTGGCGCTATGCTTCCCGGCAGCAACTCCAAGGAGGCAGGCGTATGGAGACGGTCCAGCCCTCGACGTGCGGGTTTGACGCGGCACGACTCGACCACTTCGTGTCGTGTATGCAGAGCGATATTGAACGGGAGCAGTATGACGGAGCGGTCGTTATTGTGGCGCGGGGGGGACGGGTCGTGTTGCACCGGGCGCTCGGTTTTGCCGAGCGGGTAAGCCGGCGCGTCATGCAAAAGGACGCTGTCTTCTATCTCTTCTCCGTCACAAAGGCGCTGACGGCCACCGCGATTCTTACCCGCGTCGACCGGGGCCAACTCGCCCCGACAACCCGCGTGGCCGAGATTATTCCCGAGTTTGCGAGTAAGGGAAAACAGCGGGTGACGATCGCTCAGCTTCTGGCCCATACCGCCGGCATGTCGGCCGGGTTTCCACCCGTAGCGCAGGAGATGATGGGCAATCTCGAAGCGGTTGTCGCCGCGGTCTGCCAGCAGGGGCTGGATGCCCTGCCCGGAGAGATCGTCAGCTATAGCCCGATTACCGCCCACGCAGTCCTGGGTGAAGTGGTCCGCCGGCTGGATGGAGGGACGCGGTCGCTGCGGCAGATTTTTGCGGAGGATATCCTGACTCCGCTGGGGATGTCCGATACGGCCCTGGGCCTGCGGTCTGACCTGGCCGAGCGCCGGGTTCCGGTTGTGGTACGTGACCGGCGGGAAGGGCTCTTTCCACCGGAGGTCCTTGAGGGCTTCAACGTCATGCTGCAGGAGGACACGGAAATTCCGGGCGGCGGCGGGGTGGGAACCGCCGCCGATATCTTTCGGCTGGCGGAAATGCTGCGACGCGGCGGGGAACTGGACGGCGTCCGCGTCTTATCGCCGGCTGTCATCCGCTTGGCCGCGACAAACCATACCGGTCTCAAGCCCAATAATCTGTGGAACTACACCAGGGAAGTCCGCAACTGGGACGAGTTTCCGGCGTCGCTCGGCCTGGGCTTTTTCGTGCGCGGAACAGGCATCTTTCCCACCTATTTCGGCACGCTGGCGTCGCCAAACACGTTTGGCGCGGTTGGGGCGGGGTCAACCCTGTTCTGGATCGATCCGGAGCGCGATATCAGCTTTGTGTGCCTGACCGCCGGAGCCCTGGAAGAGTCGTACAGCATGGAGCGCTTCCAACGTCTGTCCGACCTCGTGCTCAGCGCGGTTGTGGAGTAAGCCCGCGCCCGCATGATTACCGAAGCGCGACTCCGGCAGATCTTTACCCCGCTGACCGGGGACCCGTCCCCGCGCGTGCACCGGACGCTGTCGGGCAATATCAATACCATCCTCAAGGTCGAAGCCAACGGACGGATGTATGGCCTCCGTATTCGGAGCCAGGAGCAGGTCTATCGCTACGAGCCGGACCTGATGAAAGAGGTCTTCATCAGTTGGCTGCTCGATCCCGCTCATGCCGGGGCGAACGATGCGGAAAAGGCGCGGGCGCTGAGCCAACTACGGACGGCGCAGCGTGGGGCCGGCCGCAAGAGTTCCGGTATCGAGCCCACCGGACTGGCCTTTGACTGGAGCCGGCAAATCCTGCCGCAGCCGTATTTCGTGTATGAGTGGATCGAAGGCGAGCCCCTGCGGGATGACCCGGACGAGCAATTATACCAGGCTGCGGGCCGTGCGCTGGCAAGCCTGCATCAGGTGCGGCTCGATGCCCGATATGGCGAGCCTTGCCTCCGGCAACGAATTCGGCAGAAAGGGCATCGCACCGCACCTGATGCATTCTTGACATCGCACGGCACCGAGTATGGTATAATTGCTCGTCCGGGTGATCCCACCGCGGCCCGGCTTCGAACCACGCATACACGAAATACAGGTGCGGCCGGATTTACTGGCACCCGGCAAAGGCCA
>WTHD01000435.1 GCA_011523265.1 Candidatus Binatota bacterium | reverse complement strand
GTCCTGCCCAGGATCAAGGATAAGCGCGCCCGCGGGGCGGGTGATGCGGCGGTGGCGGTGATTGGGCGAAAAAGACGTGGAGCCGTCCACGGCTACAGTGATCGTGACGGTTTCCTGTGGCGTGCCGCTATAGGTGCAGCCTTGCGGGTCCGTGTCGCGGCACTGCCCCCCCGAGAGTGTGCCGGACGGGCAAGACTCGGTGCGGGGCTCGGTGTGACTCAAGTTCGCCATATCCCACCCCCACCGCGCGGCGCAGCTTGACCAGGAGGGGAGGGCGGGCAGCAGGCGGTCGAGACGGCGATTGACGGCGTGCTCGGCGGGCGTGCATTCCGAGGGCGGGAACCCGCCCGGCAGACAGAGCCAGGCTTGACACTCGGCGAAGGTCTGAGCAGGGGCAAGGGGTGGCTGAATTGCTTGGAGAGCGAACAGCCCGAAGACGAGGGCGGTGAAAGCGGCGAAGATCATACGCGTCTTCTAAACAGGGAAGAGCCAGAGAGTTGGAGAGCGAGCAAGGTGGCGGTGTCGGGCCGCTCAATAAGTGAGGACTCCAGGGCCGGCGGGGATCCGTTCACGTGGGTGGTGCCGCTAATGGTGACTGGGCCGCTGAGAGTAACGCCGGCGGCGGTGACGGTTACGGGACCTTTGAGAGTAACCGGCTCCGCTTGCGTGGGCGCGCGGGCGGCCGCTCGCTCTAATATCCGCTTCACCGCTATATGGTTCCACTGTTTGCCCGGCCGGGGCGTGGGGAAACCCTCAGCTTGGAGCTGTTCTGCGATCTGGCGAAGGCTCAGCCCCTCGGCTTCGAGTTCACGGATGCGTGGAAGAACGGCCGCATCATGGGCGGTTTGGACCGGCTTGCTGCTCATATTCCCTCTCCTTGCCATTATTTTGTACCATATGTTACAAAAATAAGTTAAAATGTAAAGTCTTTATGAAGGCGGACTAGTAGTGAAGGATAGGGGGCGGATACAGGAAGAGGGAAAGGGAAAAAATATGGGGAAAACAATTGCGGTGATCAGCGTGGCTCTCGCCGGCGTTTTTGCGGCCGCGGCGAGCTGGGCGGCGGTGCTGGGAAATCCTGGTAACGGGCGGCTCTATTCGGGCATTGGCGTCATCTCGGGCTGGAAGTGTGAAGCCGCGGGGGACCTAACCATCGTCTTCAACAATGATGGACAGCACATTCCTCTGCTGTACGGCGCGGAGCGCACCGATGTCCGTGCCAACGGCCAATGTCTTGAGAATGAGCATGATAATGTTGGCTTTGTCACGATATGGAATTGGGGCAACCTGGGAGATGGGGAGCATGAGGCGGTGGCCTACGATGATGGGGTAGAGTTCGGGCGCTCAACGTTTACCGTAGGCTCGACCGGCGAGGAGTTCTTACAAGGCGCGGAGCGCCAGCATCTGCTGGAGAACTTCCCGGTCCTGGGGGAAACCACGATCCTCGAATGGAATGAGAGTACCCAGCATTTTGAAATCCGGGGGATGCTGGAGGCGGGAGGCTATGACCTGGCGTACTGGCGGCAGTACGCCGACGACTTGATTGAGGGCACGTATGGGGAGTCAGAGTTTTTGTATGCTGAGGAGCCGGACGTAGACACCTGCCAGGCCGGGCGGTTGACCCAGGCCGCGAAAGTCCGCGCCTTGGAAGCCATGAACCAGATACGAGCGCTCCACCATCTCGCACCCGTGCACTATAGCCGCCACTATGACGAGCAGGTACAGGCCGCAGCGCTGATTCACGTCGCCAACGGCGATACGGCCCATTTCCCCCCGCCGAGTGCAAAGTGTTACACCGAGGATGGCGCAAGAGGCAGCGCCACGAGCAACCTATGGGGGGTGGATGGAAACATAGACCCGGCGCGCCATATGGTCCTTTGGACCAGCGACGCGGTGATTGGGCTGGAAGCCGTCGGCCACCGGCGGTGGCTACTCAACCCCTGGGCGGCCTATATGAGCTATGGGCAGGTGCATGGCTATGCCGCGCAAAAGGTCCATAGTTTCGATGAAGAGCCGGCGCTTGTCCCGCAGATTACGATTGATTATGTCGCCTTCCCGTATGAAACGTATCCCTTCCCCTTCCTGTCCGGTGATCCGCCCTGGAGTTTCAGCGTGATCGAAGACAAGCGGAGCCCGTGGGGCAACCAATATCCGTACTTCGAGAAGGCGCGCATTAGCGTGGTCCGCGCGGCCGACGCAGCAAGTCTCGTCATCACTGAGCGGTATACAGACACCGAGGCGTTTGGAGTGCCCAACTTCCTGAGTTGGCAGGTCGAAGGCTGGGAGTATGACACCCTCTATGAGGTCGAGATTCGCAATGTATCCATGCAGAGCGGAGAAACACGGAGCTATTCGTACCCGGTGTTCATTGACCGGGCCAATATCGAATACTAGGCCCTGCAAAAAAGAGGCGTGGGGGCGGAGTTCTTGCACTGGAGGGCAGGTGGCAGCTATACTGGTGCTCAACAAAAGAAAAAGCCCGCTACAAGAGCGGGCTAGTCTTTATCCTGAGCCGTGCCACCGGCGCGGGATGGGGATGCAAAAGGGAAAGGGGCCTTTTGCGGATGCCAAAACTATACCACCAGACAGACGCTGATACAAGACCACAGCGACCCCTCTCTGTCGTCAACACGATGAGGAGGCGGTGGCGGTGGAGAGTGTCCGCAAGCCTGGGCGGCACGAGTTTCACACTCGACCCGATGTAAGCCACGGCCAGAGGCTGGCCGGCCTATCAGGATCAACCGAGCGGGTGCGAGGAGGCGGTGGCGCATGAAACGGGTCCACGGTTTCAGCACCGCCGGCGACGTTGCCCAGGCCTCGCCGCCCGCCCCGCCCAACGCGAACAGAGCGGAACGCCGGCGCCAGCGCCGGGAGTTCAAAAACACCTTTCGCCATCTCACCGCTACGGGCCTGCTCAGTATGGACCAGCTCGTCGCCCACGTCGCCAAGCGCTGGGTGGAGGACGACCTGGCCGGGCAGCCCCATACCCGCCGGTTCGTCGATTTCAGCGCCAAGGGGACCGCGCCCAAGATTGGCCGCAGCCGGCAATGGACCAGCCACGGCTTCGCCGAATTGGAGGCCACCAAAGTGATCCGCCAATTCCCCCAGCCCCGCAACCCCGAGAACGGGAAGTTCACGGAGACCCGGCCCAAGCGCTTGGGTTCGTGCCGGGAGTTCTGGCAGCTCCTCCGAGGCAAGTACGCCGCGCTGTGCCTCCAGGCCCACCTGCCGATCCGCAATGACAAGGGCAAGATCATCGCCCAGGACCCCAAGCAGGCCGTCGCCGCGTCGCGCGGCCAGGTCCCCACGCGCCCAGGGCGGCCCCAGACCGTCCCCGATCCGAGCGCGGCCGAACAGTGGGCCGCCATGACCGAAGCCCAGCGCCGCTGGGCGCTCCAGTTCAACTTGCCGGGCTTTACGCCACCCGGCTAACCCCGTTCCGTTCCGCGTCCCCGGCTTGCACTCTGCCGCGCTGAGGCGGCACTGCTGCGTCCGGGTGCCGAAAATCTCGCGCCCGCGGCCCTGTTCTCCCCGGCCCAGTCCCCCAAAAACCGAGCGGGAGGCGCGCTCCGCCCGGCCCGCTCCTCTGCATTCTCACAAATTGTCCTCTTCTCCATGAAAAACACCTCACCGCGTCAAGTCTACTACGCACAACCTCCCCAGTTCCTGGGTATATATAACTCTTAGGACAGCAACATATTCAGACGGATTATCAGGCAAGGAATGCCCCTCCGGGGGACTCTCTACCTACCCCCTCCCGTCCCCCTTGAAGGGGGAAAAAGGTGGTTGATAAGCTAAATCATCTGTTATGCGCGAAGCCCTGTCCAAAACTTCGGCGGGTAGCCCCACGTCGCCGGCGAGCGCCGCCCCTGCACACCTCTTTGCGCTGCTATATGCCGTGGCGGTCCTGTTGCATATTGCGTGGCTACCCGTGCTGCTGCGCCCGACCTTCGACGCCCCACCCTTCTGGTTGCTCAGCAGCCTTGTCCTGGCCGCCGTAGCCGTCATCCATCGCCCGGCCTCAGTCAGTCGCCTGCTGGGCCTGGCCATCGTGCAGCTCCTGGACGTGGCCTATTTTCTCCCGGTTGTCCCGAACCACTGGTTGCTGACCGGGATCGTGAGCCTGGCCATCTTAGGTGCCGCGACCGCCGGGGCGCTGCGGGGGGGCCGCGCAGGCCTCCAGCTCGGGGCGCTGTATCAGACTTTGACACCGCCAGTCCGGTTCTCGGCGGTCATTTTTTACTTTTTTACCTTCTTCCATAAGCTGAATGCGGACTTTCTGAATCCGGACGTGAGCTGTGCCGTCCGGTTTTTTGAGCAGGCGGTGTCCCCCTTTCCGGCCCTGGCGGCCCTCCCAGGAGTGGAGACGGTGGTCATTTGGGCCACCCTGACGGCAGAACTGTTCGTAGCCGTGGGCTTGGCGGTCCCACGCTGGCGGGCGGCCGCGTGTCTGCTGGGGGCGGGCTTCCATCTGCTGTTAGCCCTGGATGCGGCCCACGTCTTTTATAATTTTTCGGCGGTGATGTTCGCCGTGTTATGGGTGTGTCTGCCGGCGGCTCGCGCCACCAGGCTCGTCCGGCAGCCGGGCACCAGGCGGTTCGGCAGATGGCATTTTTTAGGGGGCTATGCCCTCATTGTGGGATTGGCTTGGTGGTTTCCCGCGGAGGCGTGGCGGGTAACGGCGTTCGGCTTCAGCGGGCTGTGGTTGGCCTTTGCTCTCACACTCTTGAGCCGCGGGGGGCTCTTGGGCCGCTGCAATGTGTTGCACTTCGCGCGCAACGCGCGCAGATTGAGCGCTCGCCCTACCCCGCGAGCGCCCATCGAGGCTCACCCCGCCCGGCGGCGTGCTGGCGTCCTGCTGCTCGTACCGGCGCTGGTGTTGCTGAATGGGCTGAGCCCCTATCTGGGGCTGAAAACCCGGACCGCCTGGCAAATGTACTCGAATCTCAACCTGGACGCCGCCACTTCCAATCATTTTATCATCCCGTACAGTCTGGATATTGGCGGATTCCTCGCCGATTCGGTGCGCATTCTGGCTACCTCTGACCCCGCGCTGAACGCGGGCCTAAGGGCTGGAGCATCCTAAAAAGAAAGTCT